>QZKK01000257.1 GCA_003599475.1 Desulfobacteraceae bacterium | reverse complement strand
ACAAACTCAGACCCGCTGATGCTGAAAAAGGGCACTTCCGCCTCTCCGGCGACAGCCCTGGCTAGAAGGGTTTTACCGGTTCCCGGCGGGCCGACGAGAAGCACCCCTTTGGGGATTCTTCCCCCCAGTTTCCGAAATTTTCCCGGATTGCTCAAAAATTCAACGATTTCCTGGAGCTCTTCTTTGGCCTCATCGATGCCGGCTGCATCGGCAAAAGTAACCTTCGTTTCATTTTCGGCAAAAATTTTGGCTTTGCTCTTGCTGAAAGACATCACCCCCATTCCCGGTCCCATCTTTTTCATCGCGTATCGCCAGACCAGGAAAAAAATGCCGATGGGGACGATCCAGGAGAGAAGAGTGGTCAGGAACTTGCTGTCATAGCGTCCGGAGTAACTGACTCTGCGTTCATCCAGCTCCTTCACCAGGTCGGGATCATTCACCCGGACCGTCGCAAACTTCTGGGCCGGTGTTCCTTTCAGCGTTCCATGGATGCTTTCCGGGCCGATGGTCAATTCATTCACGCTGCCTTCGGCGATATACTGTTTGAATCGGCTGTAAGGAACCGTCTCCACTCTTGCAGAAAAAAAGTACTGCTGCAGATAGGAAAACAAAAGGATGGCCATCAGAAAATACCAGATGCTGAAATAAGTTTTAGGGGGCAAACCATCCTTGTTCTCCTTCGAGTCCTTAAGGCCGAAGAGGGAACGAAACTTCTCTTTTAAGTTTTCCATCGGCTCTTTTTCCCCAAAGGGCGGCATTTTTCTTCTCCTCATTCACAATCCGGGTCAAGACAAAGAGGCAGCCGGGTGCAAAGGTGAGCGCAGGCGATGGACAAAGAAGTCTCCTTCCCCCTTATCGGAGCAGCCTTCAACAGCCGACTTATTTTTTGACAAGAAGCTCAAGCCCGTCGGAACATGCCCTGGCGACACCATAATCCGCTTCTTTTTGTCCCGGCATCTTATCCCAGCCGCCCTTTTCGACGAATTTTGCTCTCTCCCAACTGCTCACCTTCTCGAATTCCTTGAGTTTCTCCCCATGGGTCGGTTCGTTCATGAATTGGGCGACGCAGATCGCCGCCTGACTCGCCAGAACCGCCTCTTCGGTCATCGTTTTGGTCGTGCCTGCGGTTGTCCAGCCTCCCCATACGAAGCCGATGATCATTACGAGAACCGCTCCACAAACAAGCCCCCAGCTTCCGAACTTCACTTTCCCTTCCGTTTCCGGTTTCATCGATAATACCTCCCTTTCAATGATGTTGTGACTTTGCCTGTGCCGGCCTTGCGGAGACTCTCCCCGCAAACGCCACCGTCATTTTCTCCGGAGACCGCTTTAACCCCCGACCTTTCCTGCAATCGGCGCAGCCCCCGGCGAACCTGGAGCGGACGGGCCCCGGGCTTCCCCCGGAACCGCCTGCTTGACGTATTGATAGAAGTCGCTGTCCGTCGTCAGAATCATTACGGAATTCTTGTTCGTTTTCTCTTTGTAGCTTTCAAGGGTACGTAAAAACGCATAGAATTCGGGGTTCCGATTGTAGGCTTTGCCGTAGATGCGCGTTGCTTCCGCGTCGGCCTTGCCCTGTACCTCCTGGACCCGGCGGTAGGCTGTCGAGCGGATCTGGCGAAGCTCTTTTTCCATCGTTCCGAGGATCTCCGCACTGCGTCCTTCCCCCTCGGAGCGAAACTGTGCGGCGATGCGTTTGCGCTCGGAGATCATGCGCTCATACACCTTCTCGCGGACGCTTTCCACGTAATCGAGCCTCTTGATCCGCACATCCACCAGTTCGATGCCGTACTGTGGGATGATCTTTCGCGCTTCCGCCAGGATCGTTCGCGTGATTTCCTCCCTCCCGCGGGCGATTTCTTTCTTAAGCTCCTCTTTCTGCTCCTTCGGGACATCCTTGAGCTCTTCTTCCTCGGGGGCTTCCCACGATGCGCTGCGGACAAGCTCCACGAGCTCGCTGCTCGACACCTGATCGCGCACCACCGAATCGAGAATATCGTTCAGGCGGGACTGGGCTCCCGCTTCGCTGGCCACATTCTCCAGGAATTTTTTTGCATCGACGATCCGCCATCGCGCCGTGGTGTCCACCCAGATGAACTCACGCCCTTTGGTGGGAATCTGGTTCGGATCCCCATCCCAGATGAGCAGGCGCTTTTCGAATCGCCGGACCTCCTGCACAAAGGGGAGCTTCACGTGCAGCCCCGCCTCGGTCACCGTTTCTCCAACGGGCCTGCCAAACTGCACGACAATTGCCTGCATACCCGCTTCCAGGGTGTAAAGTGAGCTATAGAGCAGGATCGCGATCACCACCGCGATGCCGATGATCACCGTTTTCAAAGTAAACTTCATGGCTGCTTCCCTCCCGTAGCCGGTTTCTCGGTAGCTGGTTTCTCACTGGGCTCCAGCGGGAGCCAGGGCACCATCGCCTTCTGATCCCGGTCCACGATATAGAGCCCCTTCATCTCCGCCAGCAACCCCGTCATGGCCTCCAGATACAAACGCCTGCGCGTGACCTCCGGCGCCCCCTGGTACTCGCCCAGAATGGCCTCGAAACGGGTGGCCTCTCCTTCGGCCCGGTTGACCCGCTCGAGGGCGTATCCCTCGGCCTCGCTGATCCGCTGCGTTGCCACTCCCCGGGCCTTGGGAATTTCCTGGTTGGCCTGCTCCTGGGCTTTATTGATCGTCCGTTCCTTGTCCTGACGCGATTCGTTTACCTCATTGAAGGCCGGTTTTACGGTATCCGGCGGAGTCACATCCTGAAGTTCCACGGTAACCAGCCGCACCCCGGACTCATAGGCGGTCAGGATCTTCTGAATCTCCCCTTTTGCTTCCGTGGCAACCGCAACCCGGCCGGTAGTCAGCACATCGCTGCCGAGCCGGTTTCCCACCGAACGGCGCATGACCGCCTCGGTGATATCACGGATGGTTTTCTGTGCATCGCGCACCTGGAACAGGTAGCGGATCGGATCCTCGATGCGGTACTGGATGATCCACTGGACATCGATCACGTTTAGATCTCCGGTCAGCATCAGCGACTCGTCCTTGTAACCTTTCGGATCGTACCGCGTCTTTTCGCCGGCTAAAGCCGCCACCGTCCGGAAGCCGAACTCCTCTTTGAGCACGCGGGCCGTGGGCAGCCTCCGGACCGTTTCGATACCGAAAGGCATTTTGAAATGCAGCCCCGGTCCGGCCGTGCGCATGACTTTTCCAAATCGCTGCACGATCCCCGTCTCTTCCGGCTGGACGGTGAACCATGCGGTCCAGAAAATCACGACCAACGCCAAAACAGCGACGAGGATCAGGATCGGACCGCCTTTGAACTCCTCAAACTTCAGCCGAATTTTCTCGAGCACTTCATCAAAAGACTGCGTCGATCCTCCCGGGAATTGATTCCATTCGGTCATCACTTGTCTCCTTCGCGTCGACAATCATTCATGAATTTATGGCGCTCATGAATTTCGAACCGACTCTCACGCCGGTTTCTTCGAAAACTATATACTCAAACTCCATGCCATAGAGGCCAAGTTTCTGTTAATTTATTCAACATGCTGATTTTTCGATGTTTTAATTTATCAAAAGACCGGCTCCTGCTGGAGGTATGGATGGAAAAGAATGGTCATCCTTAACCAATGGTCACATATGACCACATTCCCGGCCCTCTGAGACGATGGCCGGGATGTTTGCTTTGCGGCTTTTCATTTTGAAGCAGCTTGACAAATGGATCTCCATCCATATCTTATGTGATCGATCGATTCTCGCACCATTTCTTCTTTTCTACTTTCCAACGAACCCGGTTTTCATTTGGCCGGAGCTGGCCTCGCAACAGCCAATCGTATTGCGCGCTTTCATTGTTGATCGCTAAGGATTTTTTACAGCCCACTGGACCTGACAGATACTTTCGGCAGCTTGCGATGTCAGCACCCGGAATGGCGAAATACTGGAATATCGGGGGATGAGAGTGGAAAACATTGTTTCAATCGCGAGCGGAGCGAACCAAGTTCCATTCTTTATCATTCACTTCGAGTAAAGCTTTGCCATCAATCGCGTTTGCGATCGCTTTGGAAGGCGGCTTCGAGCAACCTTTTCCGTGAAGGAGGATTGAATCATGAAACTCAGACCATTACAGGATCGGATTTTAGTTCAACGGGTGGAAGAAGAGGGAAAAACAAAAGGCGGGATCATCATCCCGGATACGGCCAAAGAAAAGCCGGTCGAAGGCAGAGTGATTGCCGCCGGCATTGGAAAACTCAGCGAAGAGGGAAAGAGAACAGCGCTGGAAGTCAAGAAAGGCGACCGTATTCTATTCGGCAAATATTCGGGTACCGAGGTGAAAATCGAGGGCGAAGAATACCTCATCATGCGTGAGGATGACGTGCTTGGCGTGATCGAATAAAAACAAACGGAGGTTAGGACAAAATGGCTAAACTGATAAAATATGACATGAAAGCCCGTGAAGCGATGCTGAACGGGGTGAGAACCCTTGCGGACGCGGTTGTTGTTACCCTGGGTCCAAAGGGAAGAAATGTCGTCCTCGATAAATCCTGGGGATCGCCGACAGTCACCAAAGACGGCGTTACCGTAGCCAAAGAAATCGAATTGGAAGACAAATTCGAAAACATGGGCGCCCAGATGGTAAAGGAAGTCGCAAGCAAAACAAGCGATATGGCCGGTGACGGCACGACAACGGCGACGCTCCTGGCAAGATCCATCTATGAAGAGGGGCAGAAACTGGTGGCGGCCGGCAATAATCCCATGGCGATCAAACGGGGGATCGATGCCGCGGTTGCAGTCGTTGTGAAGGAACTTCAAAATCTGAGCAAACCCACCCAGGACCAGCGCGAAATCGCCCAGGTCGGCACAATCTCGGCGAACAACGATGAAACCATCGGCAAAATCATTGCCGAGGCCATGAACAAAGTCGGTAAAGAAGGGGTCATCACCGTCGAAGAAGCCAAAAGCATGGAAACAACCCTTGAGGTTGTCGAAGGGATGCAGTTCGATCGAGGATACCTGTCGCCATACTTTGTGACCGATGCCGAAAAAATGATCGTCTCTTTGGAGGATGCCTACATTCTGATCAATGAGAAAAAGATCAGCAGCATGAAAGATCTTCTTCCCATCCTCGAACAAGTCGCCAAAATGGGCCGGCCGTTATTGATCATTGCCGAAGATTTAGAAGGCGAAGCCTTGGCCACCCTGGTGGTCAATAAATTGAGAGGCACCCTGCAGGTCGCAGCGGTCAAGGCACCGGGTTTCGGCGACAGACGAAAATCCATGCTGGAAGACATTGCCGTTTTAGCCGGCGGGCGGGTCGTATCCGAGGATTTGGGGATCAAGCTGGAAAACTTATCCGTCTCAGACCTCGGCAAGGCCAAACGGATCACCATCGACAAGGACAACACCACAATTGTCGACGGCGCCGGTACACGCGCAGCCATCGAGGGCCGGGTGAAACAGATTCGCGCCCAAATCGAGGATACCACCTCCGACTACGATCGTGAAAAACTGCAGGAAAGGCTGGCCAAACTGATCGGCGGGGTGGCGGTGGTCAGCGTGGGCGCAGCCACGGAGACAGAAATGAAGGAGAAAAAGGCCCGGGTCGAAGATGCCCTCAATGCCACCCGCGCGGCAGTCGAGGAAGGGATCGTGCCGGGCGGAGGTGTGGCTCTTGTTCGCTGTTTGCCAGCGCTTGAGAAAATGAAAGTCAAATCCAATCAAAAGCTGGGGGTGAAAGTCGTCATGCGCGCCATGGAGGAGCCGCTTCGTCAGATCGCCAACAATGCCGGTTCCGAAGGTTCTGTCGTCATCGACAAGGTAAAAAACGGTGAGGGAGCTTTTGGTTACAATGCAGAAACCGACACCTATGAAGATCTGATGAAAGCCGGTATCATGGATCCGACCAAAGTGGTCCGGCTCGCATTGCAGAATGCAGCCAGTGTGGCATCCTTGATGCTGACCACCCAGGCCATGGTTGCGGATAAACCCGAAGAAAAAAAGCAGATGCATCCGGGCGCTCAAGGAATGGGCGGCGGAATGGGTGGAATGATGTAATCCTTCGTCGTTCCCTGCCCTTCATGGGAAAGCCCTTCTGGCGCAAGGTTGGCCAAAAGGGCTTTTTCATTTCTTCCAAGTATGACGCTCTCGTAAATAGTCGAAAATTCGCTTCTATCGTCATTCCGGCGAAAGCCGGAATCAAGTGTTTTCAATAGGTTCTGGACTCCGGCTTTCGCCGGAGTGACGTGTTTGGGACTCTTTACGAAAACATCAAGATTCGGCCGGTGGCGCCCCGGTAGCGCCTTTTTCCGGATTCTGATACAATCGACGACTATGAGAATCGGCAAGGTTCAACTGGATAACGAAACGGTGCTGGCACCCCTTGCCGGCATCACCAACCTCCCCTTCCGCCGGATGGCCAAAAACGCAGGATGCGGCCTGGTCTGCTCCGAGATGGTCAGCTCGAGCGGGCTGGTCCAAAAATCCGAAAAGACCCTCCGGATGCTTGCAGGCGTTCCGGAGGAGCGGCCGCTTTCGGTGCAGATTTTCGGGGCCAACCCGGAAATCATGGCGCGGGCCGCCGAAGTTGTGGAATCCAGGGGCGCCGATCTTCTGGATATCAATCTAGGTTGTTCTGTAAAGAAAATCATCAGAACCGGGGCCGGAGTGGCACTCATGAAATGCCCCAAGGCGGCAGAGCATCTGCTGACCTGCGTCCGGAAGGCCGTTTCGATTCCGCTGACCGTAAAGATGCGAAGCGGCTGGGATGCATCCGGACAGCAGGCCGTCGATATTTCCCGTGTGGCCGAAGGCTGCGGCATCGATGCCATTGCCGTGCATCCGCGAACCGCATCCCAGGGTTTTCGAGGCAAAGCGGACTGGTCGGTGATTTCACGGGTAAAGGAGGCTGTTTCCATACCGGTAATCGGAAACGGGGATATCGCCTCCGCAGACGATGCATTATCGATGTTCTCGCAGACCGGATGCGATGCGGTGATGATCGGAAGGGCGGCCGTGGGAAACCCATGGATATTCAAGCAGATCAGAGAGCGGCTTGCGGGGAAGGATGTCCCGCAGATCCCGTTGGATCTCCATTTTTCGGCCGCTCGGGATTACCTCCGCGCAACCGTGCAACACTTCGGAGAGCTGCATGCCTGCCGGATGATGCGCAGCCGGTTGGGTTGGTTCGTCAAAGGCCTGCCCCGAAGCGGGAAATTTCGAGAAAGCATCAAGCGGATCTCTTCCGAAACCGAAGCGCTGGAACGGCTCGAGGAGTATGAGCGGTCGCTGAGTTCTGGATGCTGGATGCTGAATGATTGATGCTGGTTGCTGGATCTTTTATGGTGCCGCCTTTGATGAGATTATTTTTTTTCAATACCCGTCTTGCATCTGCTTGTTACTCGATTTGCGCTGAAACTTTATCCGGCATCCAGCATCCAGTATCCAGCATCCAGTACCCAGTACCCAGCATCATTTTACTTTCACCGCACAGCCGACCTGGACATCGCCTCCGCTCTTCAGGACGGCTTCCGACCGATCGGATTCGGCTTGGACGATCTCCACTTCGGCATGCTTCATCCCCGGGACAAAAAAACGTTCTTCGCCGATTCCACTCACCATTTCGGTGCTGGGGTAGACTTCGAGAACGGTCCCCGGTTTCAGCCCCGATCTTTGCCCGGAGGAGATGACGAAGCGGTCTCCCTCTTTTGAAACGATGTAGCTTTTCCACCGCTGACTGCTGAGTGCATCGCATATTTTCTCCCCCAGTTCGGCGGCGATCCTTTCCAGGGTCTCCGGGATCTCCGGAATCGGCGCCTGTTTGCCTTGTTTGACCAGGAGATGATCGGTTTCATCCACTTCCACTTCCCGAATGAAATGTTCGTCCAGAAGCTTCGCTCCGGTCTCCGTGTCGAAAAGCTCCACCAGAATCTGAATCTGGACGAAATAATGGGTGTCCCGCATCCAGGCGATTCCGCGCTTGTCTTCGTAGGCACCGATATCGACAACGGTTCCGGTAACCACCCCGTCCAATCCGTACGGGCGGGCATTCAAAGCCACCTTGAGGTTATCGATTTTTCCGCCGGCCTTCCGCGGCAGGTCCATCATGAATGCCGGGTACTGCTTGGATTCGGGCTTGAAGACGAGCAGCTTCGGGCACGCCGATTCGAGGATATCGATGAGCCTGGTCTGGAAAACCGAATCGATGTCCACCCGCTTGTAATAGGTTTGATTTCGAAAGGGTGCAATGGCAACGGTTTTGCGGAAGTTCTTGTCGGTTGCGATAATTTCCCGCGCCATCTTTTTGGTTTCTCGCCTGGCCTGACTAAAATAACCGCACCCGTTCAAGACAAAAGCGGCCAATCCGATTCCGATAAGAAGGCGGCGGCGTTTCGACAGGGGGCTCATTCCGATTCCTCATAGACGGCCGATACATGGGTGGTGATGCCTCCGCGTGCGGTAAATTCACCTCTTACTTCCATGCGCTTGGGTTTGAGTACCTCCACCAGATCGTTCAAGATCCGGTTGACCAGATGTTCGTAAAAGATACCGACGTTGCGATACTGGAGCAGGTAGTATTTAAAGGATCTCAACTCCACGATCTTGCGGTCCGGCCGGTAGTTGACGATGATGCAACCGAAATCGGGAAGACCGGTCATCGGGCATACCGAAGTGTATTCCGGCTGGTGAATGGTGATATCGATCTCCCGTTTTCCCGCGTATGCATAATCGATCGGCTGGAGCACGTTTTTATCGACAATTTCCGGGCTCTCGGACTTGTATTTCACCGTGGATGAAAGGTCTTTTTCCGTCATAGCGAATCTTGATTGTCCTCCAAAACAGGCAGACGGCAGAGAGTCATTGCATGCCCTATGCTCTCAGCCCCATGCCCTTTGCAGTCTCAGGCTGCCGAACTTACGATATAAATCGGATCCTGTCAATTCCGGATCAATTGACCTCCGCCCAATCCTTCCCGCGGGAGATATTGACTCGGATCGGTACCCGAAGATCCCAAACCCCTTCCATGACCGTTTTGACGATATCGATGACGGTTTCGATTTCTTGAGGCGGTGCTTCGAAAACCAGTTCATCATGCACCGAAAGGAGCATGGCTGCTTTCAGGTTCCGTGTCTCAAGCTCGTGATCGACCCGAATCATCGCGATTTTGATGAAATCCGCTGCAGTCCCCTGAATCGGTGCATTGATGGCGATCCGTTCGGCAAACCCCCGCATGCTCGGATTGGCGCTGTTGATCTCGGGGAGCAGGCGGATCCGGTCGAGAAGGGTGCTTGTCTTGCCGCTCTTGCGGGCGTTTTCCACGGTTTGATCGATGAACCTTTTTATTCCCTGATAGCGGGAAAAATAATTGTCGATATACGTTTTTGCCATCTTCTGGCTGATTCCCAGTTGTTTGCTGAGGCCGAAGGGGCTCATTCCGTAAATGATTCCGAAGTTGATCGCCTTGGCCTGGCGCCTGAGCTCCGGAGTCAGCCGTTCGGGGGGGACCCCGAATACCTCGCAGGCGGTTCGCGTGTGAATGTCTTCCCCCTTTTGAAAAGCGTCTATGAAAATTTCATCTTCGGAGCAGTGGGCAAGGATTCGAAGCTCGATCTGCGAGTAATCGGCTGAGATCAGCTCCCATCCCTCCTCGGGGATGAATGCACTGCGGATCTGGCGGCCCTCCTCGGTTCGAATCGGGATGTTCTGCAGATTGGGATCGGAACTGCTCAGCCTTCCGGTCGCCGTTACCGTCTGGTTGAAAGAGGTGTGGATCCGGCCGGTTTGCGGATGAATCAGCTCGAGCAAGGCATCCGCGTAGGTGGATTTCAGTTTGCCCAGAGTCCGATGAGAAAGGATGAGGGCCGGCAACTGGTGTTGGGCGGCAAGCATGGTTAAAACATCCACATCCGTGGATTGCCCGGTCTTTTTCTTGGTCCTTTTCACCACCGGAAGCTTCAGTTTTTCAAACAGGATGCGGGAAAGCTGCTGGGATGAATTGATGTTGAATTCTTCACCGCACTCCCTGTAGATATCTCCCTCGATGATTTCGAGCTGCCGGCAGAAGGTATCCGAAAGTGATTGAAGCCGCTGCTTGTCCACACGAATTCCGCGCATCTCCATTTTGACCAGAACCGGCAGCAGGGGGATCTCGATTTTCTCCATCAGGTCGGTCAATCCCAGTGATTCCAGCTTCGGTGCAAGCGCATTCCTGGCCAGAAGGACGATGTCTGCATCCTCGCAAGCGTAAGGAACGGCCTTTTCCAGCGAGACGACGTTGAAGCCTTTTTCTTTTTGCCCCTTCTCGATGAGATCCTCATACCGGATGGTCTTGTGATTCAAAAAATCGAGGGCGATCTGGTCCAGATTGTGCGCCCGTTTGGAAGGATTCAGCAGATAGGAGGCCAACATGGTATCGAAGGAAATGCCGGCAAGATCGACCCCGCTGCGTTTGAGCACGATCCGGTCGTATTTCAGATCCTGCCCGATTTTCTTTATCCTGCCATCCTCCAGGACGGGTCGAAGCCGCTCCAGGGTCTCTTTTCGATCGAGCTGGCAGGGGGTGTGGTCATGGATGAACGGGATATAGAAGGCCTCGTCCGGTCTGACTGAAAAAGAGATCCCCACGAGTTCGGCTTTCATGGAATCCCGGGAGGTGGTTGCGGTGGCAAGCGCGAACTCGCCTGCGGTTTCCAGTTCCCGGACCAGTCCGTCGAGCGCATCCGCATCGCATACGGAACAATATCTTTTCCTGCTTAAATCCTGTTTTTTTTCAGGAAACATGTCCTGAAGCTGTCTGAATTCGAAATCCTTGAACAACCGGCTCAAGGCGGATCGGTTCGGTTCTCGGACCCTGAAATCCTCCGTATTGAAGACTGCAGGCACGTCGATACGGATTGCGGCCAGTTTCCGGCTTAAGAATGCCTGATCCCTGAAAGCGATCAAATTTTCCCGCACCTTTTTCTGGGGGATCCGTTCGATCCCCTGGTCGACCCCCTGGTCGATCCTCTGATAGAGGGTCTCCAGATCGCCGAATTTCTGGATCAGCGCCAGTCCGGTCTTCTGCCCGATTCCGGGCACGCCGGGAATATTATCCGATGAATCGCCCGTCAACGCCATCACCTCCACCATCTGGGAGGGGGGGACGCCGAAACAGTCCTGAACGTGTTTCAGGTCGAGAACGGCATCTTTCATCGGATCCCAGATCGAGGTGCTCGGGGTGATCAACTGCACAAAATCCTTGTCCCCGGTTACGATGACCACATCGAAGCCTTCTTTTTCCGCCATGCGTGCCAGGGTGCCGATCAGGTCGTCGGCTTCAAAGCCCGGGGTTTCGAATATCGGCAGATTGAATCCTGCAGCAACCTCCCGGATGAAGGGGATCTGAACCGACAAATCGTCTGTCATCGGCCGGCGGTTGGCCTTATAGGCCTCGAACATCTCATGCCGGAAGGTTCGCCCCTTTGAATCGAAAAACATACCGGCGTATTCAGGCTTCCGATCTTCCATGAGTTTGATCAGGATCCGGGTGAAGCCGTAAATGGCATTGGTGGGAAGCCCCTTGGAGTTTGCAAGCCCCCGGATGGCGTGATAGGCCCGGTGGATGTATGCGGTGCCGTCGATGAGATAGACTGTTTCTTTCACGGGATTCGCCTGCTTTCGCTGTCCAATCGGCAGCAAGAACGCTCGCTCGCAATTGGAATGATGAAATTATCCTTTACTCACACAATCGGCTGATTTAGTATCATTTTTTGAACCAAAGGACAACCCGTCGAGCGGGTATGCGTGACGATGGAGACGACGGCAGGCGAAAAGCGCTCCTCTTATCGGAAAAAGTGGTCCCGGCCCCGGGAATGCGCCTGCCATTGCTGCGGAGTTTCGGTACGATTCTGCTGGCAATGCCGGTGCGGTTTCCGCATCTGCCAGGATTGTATGACGGAAAACCTCTGGGGGATGTCCTGCAACGGGATTACCTGGGAGTGTCCGGACTGCGGCGGCCAGAACGGGCTCGGCAACCAGTAGCGGTTCATATAAGCCCGGCCGCCGGCCGATGAAGCGCTCAGTTTGATCAAAGCATGAAACTTCTGCCCATTTTTCCCCCTCCCCCAGCCCCTCCCACCCGGGGAGGGGAGCTTTTGATTCCTCCCCCTTCGATGGGGGAGGGCCAGGGTGGGGGTGAT
>QZKK01000177.1 GCA_003599475.1 Desulfobacteraceae bacterium | reverse complement strand
TGGATGGCGGGCCCCGCCTGTCTGATCCCGGCTCAAAGCGTTGCGCTCTATAACCTTTGCACCGCGAAAAAATGGGAGGATGCCGTCGCCCTTCAGCGGAAACTATGGCGCATCAACCAGGTGTTTGCAAAATACAATCTTGCTGCCTGTATCAAGGCCGGTTTAGAGCTTGAAGGATTTCCAGTCGGAGATCCTGTACCTCCTCAAACATCCTTGAACCAACAGGCCCGCGAAGAAATCAGGCAGGCGCTCATTTCGGTCGGAGCGCTGTGATCGCATCCGGATCCGCAAGGGCAAACAGCCCTGACGGAAATTCAGGAGGCTCTTAAAAAAACGGACCGCCGCAATCCATCCGGGGGGCAGAATGAAAAATAAGATGAGAAAGACGTTCATCGGCATTCTGATCGTACTCGTGATCGTTTTCGTTGCGCAAAATACGGAAGTCGTCCAGGTGCGCTTCCTGTTCTGGACGGTGTCCATGTCCCGGGCGCTGATGTTTATGTGCACTTTCTTGATCGGAGTCCTGTTGACCCTTCTTTTGAAAGCCTCCATTAAAAAGAGGAAGTAGATGAGTAAGCGTTCACTGAGTCAGGCTTAAAATGAATGGGATGAATCACGGAGAAAATAAATGCATCATGCTGTAAGGCTTTACGCTCTAAGCACCTGCAGTCGCTGCAGGGAAACCAAAAAACTCCTGGAAAAACGTCGGGTCGACTACCAGGCCACCGATGTGGATTTATTGAAATTCGATGAGCTCAAGGCGACCGTCAAAGACATCAGCAAGTTCAATCCGGAATGCTCCTTTCCGACTGCGGTCATCGGCAAAGAAGTGATCGTCGGCTATCGCGAAAAGGAGATATTGAGAGCTCTGGATTCTCTGGAATCCCCGATCATCCGGTTTATCAAACAGATTCTACAGAAGCTCGTTCCGTACCGATAACATGGGAGGGAAGCGCTCTTCGGGGCTGGCGACCGTTATCGCCACCATTACCCTCACCCGCTTGTTTATCAATACGGCACGGCGCTTCGCCTATCCCTTCGCCCCGGTGTTGAGCCGGAGCCTCGGGGTTTCGTTGCCCGCAATCACCGGCATCATCGCCGTCAATCAACTTACCGGCATCATCGCCCTGTTTTTCGGACCCATGGGGGATCGGTGGGGTTATCGGAACATGATGCTGGCAGGCCTCGGGCTTCTGGTAATCGGGATGTTTTCCGGATGGCTTTTTCCCTTCTATGGCATGGTTTTGACCGCGCTCTTCTTGAGCGGCCTCGGCAAGACCGTCTTCGATCCTGCGATCCAGGCATACATCGGCAACAGAGTCCCTTACACCAGACGCGGTATGGTGATCGGCATCATCGAAACAAGCTGGGCCGGCAGCACGCTGGCCGGAGTTCCGCTAATCGGACTGCTGATGGACCACTTCGGATGGCGCTCCCCTTTTCTGGTTTTATCGGCCCTTGGAATCGTCGGAATGCTGCTGATCGTGGTTTTTCTGCCTGCGGAACGGAAAAAAACCGAGCCCAACCCGTATGGTTTCGCATTTTTAATGACGATTCGGCAACTCCTGCAAAAAAAGGAAACAATCGGTGCAGTCTGTTTCTCTTTTCTATTCAGCGCTGCAAACGACAATCTTCTCGTCGTTTATGGCGCCTGGCTGGAAAAATCCTTTGCGCTGAGCGTCGTTGCCCTGGGCGCAACCACCATCATCATCGGTGCCGCCGAACTGATCGGAGAAATGACGACGGCTTTTCTGGCCGACCGTGCCGGTCTGGTTCGCGTCATCGCCTCGTGCACGATTCTTATGACTGCAAGCTATTTCGTCCTTCCCTTCCTGGGAGGTACGCTTTTCCTGGCTCTTGCAGCACTCTTTTTCCTTTTTGTCTCACTGGAATGCTCGATTGTGACGGCAATCTCGCTCTATACCGAAATCCTGCCCGATGCCAGGGCGACCATGATGGCCGGGCATTTGGCGGCAGCGAGTCTGGGACGCGTGGCCGGAGCCATGATGGGGGGGCCGATTTGGCTCAATGGAGGAATCCATGCAGTGGGTATCGTTTCCGCCGCTCTCAGCGGCATGGCCCTGCTGGCCCTGCTGTGGGGGTTTACGGGATGGAGGCGGATGGTTCCTTCCAGAACCTGAGAAATTGAGAGATGACCGCGCCGCAGAAGATGCACCCTCCGAC
This sequence comes from Desulfobacteraceae bacterium, assembly GCA_003599475.1. The sequence continues at coordinate 10,089 of QZKK01000177.1, read as the reverse complement.
AACCGCGATCCCCTGACCGAAAGAACCCTTATCCCCCATAAAACCGATCCAGGTCGGAGCCGCCCCTGCTCCCAGCAACATGGATAGGGGAAGTGTAACCGATACGGAGACACTGCGGATCTCAGGCGGGCCTATCGAAGAGAGGGCGGCAAAACCGGCGGGAAAGAAGCATCCGGCAACCCAGGGCTGAAAAAAAATCATCGCCACGAGGAGAGAACCGGAGGAAAGCCCCAGAAAAAGGGTTATCATTCCACCGAGCAGAAAAACGAGCCCCAGGGTCCGCTTGGACCCGAATCGATCCTGCGCCCACCCCGCCATGAAAACCAGTGCGATACCCGGAATTCTCGACAGAGCGACAAAGGTATTGGCCACGTTTCTTTCGTATCCGTGATCCGTAACCAAAAACAGAGGAAGCATCGTATAGATGCCGAGCGAACCACTGACCCCCAGGCTGAACAGGACGACCATGATCCAGAATGAGGGTTCCAAAACGAGCACTTTAACCGATCTGCGGCCGGGAGGCTCTCCGGCAAACCGACCGCCCCGCCCGAACAGGGAGAAAGCAATCCCGGAGCAGACGGACAAAACGCCGAGGAGGATGAGCACCCAACGCCACGATACGGATGAAAGCAGCATTTCACAGAGCAGCGGAGCCGTGATGAAACCCAGATTGGGCGCCATTTCATGGATTGCCAGCACCTTTCCCCAATGCTTCGCTTGAACCAGCGTCGTAATGGTTGCGATTCCGGAAGGAAGATAGAGCCCGGCACCAAATCCGAGTACAACAAGCCATAGACGGATCGACCAGATATGATCGCTCAAGCTGATGCCTGTCAGAGAAAGCCCCACGATGATGGTCGACAGGATGATCGTCCGGCGATGCATCAGCAGCGAAGACAGAAATCCCGCTCCCAATATTCCCGCAAAATAACCCACCGAGATGAGCAGGAAAAGCGAGCCGGAATCCGTATGGCTGAGTCCGAGATCCCTTTCGATCGTAGGCATCAGAGGGGAGAGAACCACCCTTGCGACAAAGCCGATCCAGAAAAGGACCGTCAGGAAGAGGATGGACCCCAAGTGGAGATCGTCCAAAAGCGAAGCCTTGTCGGCTGCATGTTTATGGGTTTGGTTCATTCCCGCTGTCTTCACGTTATTTGTTTTCCATCGAATCCGGTGTATTCTGTGAACAGGTTGTTACGGGTTGCGCGTTGCGGGTTGCGAGTTATGATCCAGCCGAGTTGTTCGCTTTGCCAACAACCGGAACTTCGATGCTCAATGCGAACCTTTGGAAGCTGAATCTGGCGTTTGCTCGTATCCGCATCCGGCTTGCCGTTAACCCGCTTAACCCACAACGCGCAACCCGCAACCCGTAACTCGTAACCCGCAACCCGCAACCCCTATATCGTTTTTTCGGGGAATGCAAACCATAAAATTGTGAGTTCAAACGGATGATCCTTCCGGTGCCGACAAAACGCTGTGCAGACGGCGAGTGTAACACGAGCCGCAACGATCATACACCTCAACAGGCTGCTTGGTCCGAATAGGTTTGACACCGAAGAGCAATTTTCATTATAGTGCAAGGCTTGCTTGAGCGTAGAATCGGATTGCTGATGCAACATGGATGGAAAAAGGACCAGACGATGAAATCATCTCCGTACAACCTGTCGATGGCGGCCCTTTTCGGCGGTAGAAGGGGGGATCGTCCTCCGGTTCTCAATCCGACCTCCATCGCCTGCCTGGGGCTCATGGATGCAGCAGGAGTCTATTTTCCGGATGCCCATCTAAACGCCGCAGCAATGGCCGAGCTCGCTCTGGCCGGCCATGAAATCGTTGGATTCGATTCGGTCATGCCGGAATTCAGCGTACAGCAGGAAGCCGCCGCTCTGGGCTGCGGGATGGATTGGGGAGGCCCGGATCGCATGCCGGAAAATAAAACCTTTCCGTACGAGGACTTCTCGGATGTAAAGATCCCGGAAAACCTCCTCGAAAAGCCGTCCATGAGAGTCGTGCTGGACGCAATTTCGATCCTTCGCCGGCATGTTGGAGGAAAAGCGGCCATTGTCGGAAAGGTCATGGGGCCGTGGACGCTTTCCTACCACATGGCGGGTACCCAAAATTTCCTTCTGCAGGTCGGCCTGGGCGAGATCGAAAGAGTCGAGCGCATGCTCAGGCAGCTTATGGAGGTGACCGCAGCTTTCGCAAACGCCCAATTCCAGGCAGGCGCGGATATCGTCGTACTTGCCGATCATGCAACCGGAAATCTTGTGGGCCCCTATCATTATCGAGACATCCTGCTGCCGATCCACCAGGAGCTGACCGCCCGGATCCATGGGCCTCTCATTCTGCACGTCTGCGGGAACTGCGCCGACCGACTGGAATATTTCGCTCAATCCGGGGTCGATGCATACCATTTCGAGTGGCAGGTGGATGCCAAGAAAGCGGTGGATAGAATCGGCAATCGGATTTCTCTTGTCGGCAATATCAACAACGCCGTCACGCTCTTTCAGGGGACGCCCGACGATGTCTATAAACAGGCGCGGTATGCCATCGAGTCGGGAGTTCATCTCATCGGGCCCGAATGTGCCATTCCGCTTGCAACTCCTCTCGAGAATTTAAAGGCGATCGTATCGGCCGCCCTCGATGGATACAAACGGTGATCGGAGCTTCGAGTTGCGAGTTGTCCCGCCGAGGCGGGATTGCAGGGTAACGATATTTCGCTCGATGATGGAATACCCGGCATACCGGGTCAATCATAGCTGAAGAGGAGAAAAAACGATGGAAAAGAAGAAGAAAAAGGTGGTTCAGGATTTCTACAAGATGAAACAGGAGAAACAACTCATCACGTTTCTTACGTCCTACGATTTCCCGATGGCCCAGTTTGCCGAAGCCGCCGGGTTGGACATGCTGCTGGTCGGAGATTCGCTCGGAATGTGCGTATACGGATACAACAGCACCATTCCCGTGACGATGGATCAGATGATCTATCATTCTCAGGCGGTGCGGCGCGGAGCGCCGAACACCTTCGTCATCGGGGATATGCCTTTCATGAGCTACCAGAGCTCGGTCGAGAAGGCGGTGGAAAACGCCGGGAGATTCCTCAAGGAAGCCGAATGCGACTGCATCAAGCTGGAAGGGGGGGTTCGGGTGGTGGAAAAAATCCGGGCGATCGTCGAATCCGGCATCAACGTCATGGGGCACATCGGACTGACCCCGCAGAGCTCCGGGCAGCTCGGCGGCCACAAGGCGCAGGGGCGGACCGCGGAAGCGGCCAAGCTCGTCGTCGAAGACGCGCTGGCCGTCCAGGAGGCGGGAGCACAGATGCTGCTGGTGGAGGCCATTCCGCCGGAGTTGGGTGATTACATTACAAAGAACCTTCGCATTCCGGTGCTGTCGATCGGAGCCGGCCTCCACTGCGACGGGCAGCTTCTCATCGTATCCGATATGATCGGACAGTTTCAGGCGTTTACGCCGAAATTCGTTCGCAAATACTGCAATGTCGCGGAAGTGATCACAGACGGGATGCGCCGCTATTGCGATGATGTGCGCAACGGCAGATTCCCTTCGGATGAACACTGTTACCGGATGATTCAGGGGGAGGACGAAAAATTTTTGAAAATGATGGGGCAGCGGTCATAGTGCCGTGTCTCAAAGGTTCTGTCTCCGAAGGAGGCAATTGGAAACCCTAGAAAACGCTCCGTATTTGACCCATTCACCGGAGACACGGAAATCCGAAATCCGAACGTCGAAACCCGAAACAAATTCAAATGAATAAACTACAAATGATCAAAACGGAAGAACCACCAGGCTCAAGGCGCTTTGCCTCGTTTTGAATTTTGAACATTTCGATATTGTTTCGGATTTCGTATTTCGAGATTCGAATTTTTAATTTTCAAAGGAATCGTGAATCGCCAAATCAGGGCAGAATATTGAGACCGCGTAGAAGGCCGCTATTCGGGGGGGATCAATTGAAAGGAGCGAATGAATGGATTCACTGAGAGAACTTCTGAAAATCTCCGAGTCGCATGTCGCGGAGATCAACCGTCTTCTTACCGATCCTGAAAACGAACTGATCGGCGAGCTTCTGGCGGTCATCAACCGGTTCGGCGGTCCGGAAGAGATCAACAAAAGAGCCGCGGCATCGCGAAAACTCGAAAACCTCCTGTCACGCCTGGAGAAGGAAAGATCCCCTTACTTGAAAGATCTCCAGTGGCTGATAGAACAGCGGGACAAAAAGACGTTTGTCTCGGTAGAGGCATACCGAAAGAAGGTGCTCGGAAGCAGGGTGCCCGCAGGCGGGTTCGATGAAGAACACGCTGTTACGCTCGAAATCAGTGCCCTGCAGTATTTCCCGTGGCTTGTCACGGAAGCGAGGCGTGCGATCGAAAGAAAGGAGCTGATGCCGGGGCGTTTCATTCGGGTCCGCAACATGGCCGAACAGTCCCGCGACAATGGCGACATCCTGGCCGTTGCGGCGGCCATGCAGATCATGGGCGCAAGCTATTGCGAGACGCTGGACACCAAGGGCACCGACGGCTCGAACATCCATCTCGGAGGCCCCGAGACCATCACCGGCTATTTCGGCGGCATCGGGCAGCCCAACGATTACCCGATCCGATGGGTGGAGGAGTACCTCCGCTACTATACCGAATACGGGATCAAACAGGTGTTGAATATCAATCCCGGAACCGTGATGGCGGGCTACCTGCTTCACAAGCTGGGAATCGACAACGAGTTCAAGATTTCGGTCTTCATGGGAAACGACAATCCGTACAGCATCCTCTGGACGCTTATGACCGCGCGGTTGTTTGCCCGCGAATCCGGAAGCACGTCTTTGATCGGGTTCAATCTGTCCAATTCCGTAAACAACGACACCATCCGCAAGGCCGCCCGGACCCGTAAAGCGCTGGGGCTGGAAGATGTGGTCCGCTTCGAACACCATATCACCGAGACCTGGCGCTCCATCGTCCGACAGCCTTACAACCGCCGGGAAGAGCTCGTGGAGGTGGCCAAAGAGGTGGCAAACATCGCAGCAAAACACGAAGGCGGCGAATGCGACGTGGAACAGGGGGAGGAACATCCTTCGGATATCCTGGATTACTTCCTTACGAAAGAGGAGATCGAAAAGCGGGGATTGATGCCCGCCTTGGAGAAAAACTACATCGAAAAGCATCGCTCCGTGAACTTGACGGCCGATGCCCTCACCCGCGCAGGCATCGGGGTTGTCTGCGCGCGGAAGCTGCATTTGTAGGAAGCTCAAAGATCAAAGCTCAAGGCCGGGAAAAGTCGGCATCGGGTGAAAAAAGAGAAAGCTCAAGGCGGAAGGGAACGGAATCCTTCCGACTTGAGCTTTTTTGTTTTCAGACTCGACCGATGAGCTTCTTCGGAGCTTCGTTTGCTTTCCGCTTCGAGCTCTAAGCTTTTCTATCTTTTCTCTTGCTTTGAGCTTTGAGCTTTCAGCTTCTCTCCGCTTCTCACATCTTGCTTGGCAGCCAGAGGCTGAGCCACGGGAAAGCGATTACGATGATCAACGCAATGACCTGAATCGCACAAAACGGGACCACCCCCTTGTAAATATGCACCATGGTCACGCTGGGGGGGGCGATCCCTTTGAGGTAGAACATGGAATAGGCAAACGGCGGAGTCAAAAAGGACATCTGAAGATTTACACAGACCACCGTCGCAAACCAGATCGGATCGAACCCCATCTTCATCGCAATCGGCGTAAAGATCGGGATGACGATGAAAAGGATTCCGATCCAGTCGATGAACATCCCAAGTATGATGATCACAATCATCATCACCGCGAGAATGCCCCATTTCCCGAAAGGCAGTGCCACCACCAGGCTGCCGATGTATTTCGCGCCCCCCAGCCCCATGAAGACCCCGCTGAACAGGGTCGCCCCAAGCGAGACGAACAGGATCATGGTGGAAATCGAAAGGGTCTGCATGGCGGATTCGTAGAGGATCTTGTAGTTGAACCGGCGGTAGCCGATCGCTACGATCACGGAACCGAAGGCTCCGACGGCCGCTGCCTCGGTGGGGGAAGCGATGCCGACCAGAATGCTGCCGAGCACCATGAAAATCAGAAAAAGGGGCGGAATCATGTAGCGGATCAGGTCGCTGATGATCGTAAGAATCGGGACGTTCCGCTCTTCCTTGGGCATGGCGGGTCCGGACTTGGGATCGAAAAAGCACAAGACCGTAATGTAGAGCAGGTAGAGCCCGGAGAGCAGAAAGCCGGGAAAAACCGCCGCCATGAACAGCTTGGCGACCGAAAGCCCTGCGGTGGGCCCGTAGAGCAGCAGCATGACGCTCGGGGGAATGATGATGCCGAGCGTCCCTCCGGCGCAGATCGAACCGCATGCAAGCGGGATGTTGTAGCCCCGTTTGAGCATGGCCGGAAGGGCCATCAGACCGACGGTGGTCTCGGTGGCGCCGACGATTCCCGCTGTCGCCGCAAAGATGGTGGACAGAATGATGGTCGCATGCGCAAGCCCGCCGCGGATTCCGCCCATCGCCATGTAAAGAACGTTGAAAAGCCGTTCCGCAGCACCGGAGCGTGAAAGGATCACTCCCATGAAGACGAAAAGGGGAACGGCCGGCAGCACCTCGTTGGCCATCAGCCCGTAGGTCCGGCTGATGAACTGGTTGAAAACCTGGGGCGCCCACCCGCCGAGAATACCGAACAGAAGGCCCAGCCCCCCCAGGGACAGGTAGAGGGGAAAGCCGGTCATCACCATGCCCAGCACCCCGGCAAACATTATGACGGAAAGATGTTCAGGACTCATAACGCTTTTCCCTTTATCGCAAACGTCGCATTCCGTATGAATTCCGCAATCCCCTGGACAAAAAAGAGCGTGAAGGCAACCGGGATCAGCGTCTTTATCGGGTAGACCGGAGGCTGCCAGTAGCTCAGGTACGAATTTTCCAATATCGTCCAGGAATAGGCTGCGTACTTGGTTCCATAGACGATCAGGAGGATATAGAGCGGAAAAAAGAACAACAGGTACATGAGCGCATCGAATACGGCTTGAACGCGGGGTGGGTATTTGTTATAGAGGACATCGACCCGCACATGGACGTGGTGCCGAAGCCCGTATGCCCCTCCCAGCATGAAAAGAGCCGCGTATTCCATCCAGGTCAGCTCGTAGGCCCATTTGGTGGGGGATTTGAAGAGGTATCGCATCAGCACATCGTAAACGGTTCCCATGACGAGCGGAACGATGATCCAGCAGGCGATCCGACCGGACCACTCACTGATTGAATCGACCGCGCCGACAAATTTCTTGATTCCTTCCATGGCCTCTTTATCCATAAAAAAAGCGGGTGAAGGCTTTGGATTCCTATCTTCCGGATACCTTCCTCCACCCGCTCAACAGGTTATTTATTCACGTCGACTTGGGCATCGACTTTCTGAAGACCCATGTAAGGCGTATAGATCTTCAAGAAGTCCTTTTGTGATTTCCAAACCTTCTGGAACAACGGATCTTTCTGTGAATTGTACTTTTCTACGAATTTGTCGAGAATTTCCTGCTGCATCTCCTGGGGGAATTTGATGACCTCGGTGCCGGTCTCTTTGAACTTCTGAACCGCCAGGCAGTCGTCCCTGAGCCAGCCGGTCAGCGCACGGGTAACCGCCGCATCCGAAGCGACCTTGACGACCTCTTTGAGGTCGGCGGGGAGGGCTTCCCATTTCTTCGGGTTGATCAGGAGCTCGAGAAAACCGGCGATCTGATGAAGCCCCGGGAAATAAACATATTTCGCCACTTCGTGAAATCCGAGCGGAAGATCGGTAACCGGGGTGCTGAACTCGGCCGCATCGAGAGTGCCGCGCTGGAGCGACGGTACGATATCGCCTGCGGGAAGGGTGACAACCGAAGCGCCGGCCTCGGAGAGAATCTGCCCCCAGATCAGAACGGTTCGATATTTCAGCCCCTTGAAATCCTGCAGTTTCTGGATCTTCTTGTTAGCCCAGCCGCCCCCTTCCGCCCACAGCATTCCAACCGGAAACACCACGACGTTCTTCCCATAGAGCTCCTGCCAGAGCTCTTTGCCTCCCCCCGCATACATCCATGTCATGTACCCGAGAAGATCGAAAAAGGCAGGGGTTGCGGCATACATGGTCAATGCGGGAAATTTTCCGATGTTGTAGCCGGCCCAGGTATGGCCGGCATCCAGCGTGCCCACCCGCACGGAATCGTATACTTCGAATGCCGGAACGATTTCGTCGGTTGCAAACAGATTGATCTTCATGCGCCCGCCGCTTATTTTCGCAATATCTTCCGCCCAGATCTGCGCCGATTTATGCTGCCACAGCGATGGCGGCCAGGGCGTTTGAACCTTCCATACGATCGGATCCGCTGCGGAAGCGATCCCCGGAAGCAGGAGTCCCAGAACGAGCAGTACGACAACGACAACCCTTTTGTTCATAACATCCTCCATTCGGTTAAGATTTTAGTGAAGCATAATGCCTAGTGACATCTCCGCTATGAGCGATATTCCGTCTGTGCGGAATCGCATCGATCATGCCAAACGGGATAACGGGCGTGAGCTGCTGCTACTGCCTAATCGAGCGCTTCGACCATAACAGCCCCAAAAACCGGTGTCAAATAGAATTTGACCGTCTGAACCGGGGCTTTCGTCCATATCGGCTGCTTCCCCGCCGTCAGATTGCACCGGAAATGCATCATCGGAAACCGATGCGGCCGCGCCGATAATTGCTGTTTACAAAAGACCTGCTTTGACATACGATTTCCGCTTCGATATCCTCCGGACGCCGTGCCGGAACATACGCCTAAGCAGAATTTGAAGAAAGGTTTTTATCAGGAACCGATGAAGATGAATGAAACCGTCAAGCGATCGCTGCAACAGATCGTCGGGGAAGAGAATTACACGGACCGACTGATCGATCTGGTCTCTTATTCCTACGATGCTTCCGAGGAGTTCAGCCGCCCGTTCTGCGCCGTATGGGCGGAGACCGCCGAGCAGGTGTCGGAGGTGCTGAAACTGGCCAACCGCGAGAAGATCCCGGTCATCCCGCGAGGGGCGGGCACGGGCCTTTCCGGGCTTTCCGTGCCGGTAAGAGGCGGTATCGTCCTCGATTTGAGCCATATGAACAGGATTCTCTCCATCCGTATCGAAGACCGCCTGGTCGTCGTTCAACCCGGGGTCATCAACGACGACCTGGATAAGGCGCTTGCCCCTTACGGCTTTTTTTTCCCGCCCGACCCGGCCAGCAGCAAGGTCAGCACGCTTGGCGGAAACGCAGCGCTGAACTCCGGCGGCATCAAAGGCGCAAAGTATGGGACCACCAAAGATTATGTGCTGGGAATGCAGATCGTGCTGCCCGACGGCCGCATCATGAGGACCGGATCGGAGACCATGAAAACGGCTTCCGGCTACGATTTGTGCCGTCTCTTTGTGGGATCCGAAGGGACTCTCGGAGTCATCACCGAGTTGACCTTGAAGATCAACCCCAAACCGCCTGTTTCAGCCACCACGTTGGCGACTTTCGATCTTCTGGAAGATGCGGGAAACGCAGTCAGCCAACTCATGTATTCCGGTGTTTTGCCCTCGGTCCTCGAAATCGTCGACCGGCAGTGCATCTGGGCTTTCAACCAGTATTCGAATCTGAAGCTGCCGGACGCGGAAGCCATCCTCCGGGAGGCCGAGGAGCAGGGCGAGGACCGCGTCGCCCAGCTCGCCCGGCGCTTCCTCCGGGAGGCACGCCGCGGCTGAGAGCCGCGGCACCCGCCTACTCGACGATCTCCAGCAGCTCGATCTCGAAGATCAGCGTGGCGTTGGGGCCGATGTCCCCGCCCGCGCCGCCGGGCCCGTAGGCCAGGTCTCCGGGGATCACGACGCGCCAGTGGCTCCCCACGGGCATGAGCTCGAGCGCCTGGTTGAAGCCCGTGATGAGCCCGCCCACCTGGAAGACCGCCGGCTCGCCGCGGCCGTAGGAGCTGTCGAACTCCTTGCCGTCGATGAGCGTGCCCTTGTAGTGGAGGCGGACCTGCTGCCCGTTGGTGGGCCGGGGGCCGTCGCCCGCCTTGAGCACCTCGTACTGGAGGCCGCTCTCCGTGGTGACCA
>QZKK01000216.1 GCA_003599475.1 Desulfobacteraceae bacterium | reverse complement strand
ACAGAATACCCTTCAGGTTCAACGAATCGCGAGTTTCAGGTGTCGAACAGGCGAGGGTTTCTCAGCTTTCCCGCTTTCTTGAGTATTTCCAAAATCCTACGTTTCATGAAGTCCGTCAGATCAGTCCTGAACCGCACGGGCTGACCTTTGCCATCGAGGTCCCAAGGGTCGCCCCACCAGTTCTTATATTTCCTGACGATCTGCTGGGCCCGGTGATGCAATTCCCGCATTTCCATGTCTACGTAATCATCGTCATTTCCAAATTTCGGTGCACGTTGGATAAGCTTATGCCGCAGGTCTTCGTGATCCTTCCAGTCGTTCTTGAGGGCCTCGATGAGCTCGCTCAGCGTGATCCATTTCTCATCGTAGACCGCCTTTTTCAGCGCTGCAAAGGAGTCTGCGACATTGGTCAAGCCGGCGCTGATGATGTCTTCCCGCGAGTTATATGTCCAGGAGTTGCAGTCCTGCCCCCGATCTATACACCCCTGGACGAGGGCTGATGTGAAAGGCAGCGGCATGTGGTGGGCGTAGAAGTGATCGCCCAGGTTGATGCTTGCCGTCACCTTGCTGACCATGAAATCCAACTGCCGGTAAAATGCTTCCTTTATGTCATCGAGGCTCTTGAAATTTGCGGGATCAGGGGTTTTACAACCGAGCTGTTTTCCGCTCAACATATCCTCTCCGCGATTGAAGGCTAACTCCAGGCATTTCGCAAAATTCAACATGGCCGAACTTGCCCGATGATTGTGGGAGTTTTTCCCGGGAATAAGCCAGCTTACGCAGCCCCGAATGACATAGTCACGGGCATCCTCGATCGGGATTCCCCTGTCGATTATGAACGGATAATAGGAGTTATCATTGAAAAAGGCGGGATAGCCCACTCCGGTTCTAAGAAGATCGACGGATCTCAATATGAAATCCTGATTGATTTGAGGATGGTACCGAAGAGCATAATTCGTATGCACCGTCTTCATTGCAATCGCCGCATCCAGCATGACAAAGCTGAACTCGTTGATGCCGTCCTGGCCATCCTGCGTCGTTCCCCCTACCGTCAGGGTCTGATACATCGTGGAGCCGGCGCCCACGTCATGCATTTCGGGACGCTGGAGGTGACCACACCCGTCTAGTTTAATCAGTAAAAACTCCATCAACTCCTGCGCTTCGGCTCGAGTGATCCGGCCGGATTCGATGTCCGATCTGAAAAAGGGATACATGATCTGATCGAATCTCACTCCGATGCCCTGGCCCCTGGTTTCGATTAAACGGTTGACGAGAAAGCAGAACCAGAAGCTCTGAATCGCCTCCTGGAGTGTACGGGTTGGATTTTCTGGAACCCGGCGGCAAACCCTTGCGATCTCGAGAAGCTCTTTCTTGCGATCCGGATCGTGTTCAGCCCGGGCTTCTCTTTCCGCCAGGTCTGCAAACCGGTGGGAAAATCGGATTGCGGCATTCAATCCAATCAGGACTGCTTCCAGGAACTTGCGCTGGTTTACATAATCGGTCGGGTGGAGCGTCATATCGGAACTTAGCGCTTCGAGTCTGGATTGGGTTTTTTCGACAAATCCTTTCAGTCCGACCCGGAAGATCTCTTTAAAATCCAGCGAAACCGACATGATCGAATGGCGCCATGAGTTTGCCATGCAGGCGCTGTTAAACTCCACATACTCTTTGATGGAGTCAGGAAATGAAGCTTTGACCATGTCGTCGATACACCGGCCCTTCCAATACGAATAGATCGTCTGCCAAGTCTTCTTGTCCTCGTCGTTCAGCCGGTCGCTGAACGGGCCGTTTATCGCTTGATTCACCCAATCGACGGCAAGCTCCGGGAAAAGGTTCACGTGGGAGGGCGAACGGGCGAAATTGCCGACGATTCGCTCCCCCTTGTCAATGTAAATTGTCATCTGATCCAGGATCTTTTCCAAGGCATTGGCACGCTGCAAAACGAGGGGTTGTCCTTCCGTGGCTCGAAAGGATTCCGTTAGAAGCCGCGCCCGATCCACACAAATCATGACGTCGGAACGGTATCTCTGGCCCGATCCGGCGGTTTCACCGTGTTTTGTCCTTGTCACCGCACCTTTATAAACAATCTTATCCCGCAGTTCCTGGGTAACAGTGCTCATCTTGACTCCTCCATTGACCCAACCCATTCTCATTCGAACGGGATTCGTCAGCAACTTTTAACCAAGTTTACTTGTATTGGATTCCAGGGGCCCCCTGTGGGTATTTTGAGATCACCTCATTACGAATCTTCACATAATCCGACAAGGCCATCTTGGCGTTTTCGTAATTCGCCGTCCGCTTGGCCCAGGCATCCCATACCGCTTCAGCCTTCGCTTCAATCTTCGCCCTTTCAGCACTCGGGAATTGAATCACCTCGATGTTTCTCTCCTTGATCGTCTTTTCAGCCTCTGCAATCCGATCCGGCCTGCGATGGTAATCCCACATGAAAGCTGCGGAATCATCGATCACACTCTGGACGACCTTCTTTAAATGGTCCGGCAACTCATTCCAGGCATCCTTGTTGATGAAGTAAAAAGTCGGTGCCGCCCCCATATTCATGTCGATCATTAGATATTTAGAGATTTCATCGATCTTGTAAGCATGAAAAGCAAGGCGGTCATGAGTGACGATGTCAACAATGCCCGTATCCAGAGCGGAATACATCTCCGTAACCGGAACCAGCATGGTGACAGCGCCGAACTGTTTGATAATTTCTCCGAGATCGGTCATCACACGAATCCGCAAGCCTTTGAAGTCGTTAACCGTGCGCACAGGCTTCTTCCCCATCATATTGTAGCCGCCATGCTCGTATGCCCCGGCATAAACGCAGTTAAACCGGTTCATCTCATCGATGAAGGGCCTGGATTCCTTGGCAAGCCGATCATAGATCAACATGGTTTGATCCACCCGGGGAGCCCAAAGAAACGGAAGGTACGTCGAATTCCAAATCGGAGTCTCTCCTGGCGTATATCCGGGCACATGACCCACCACATCTGCTAACCGGCTTTTAACGGCCATCATCATCTCCTTCGGCCCGCAAAGCTCATCCACCCAGTACATCTTTATCTTTATTTCCCCCTTTGATCTCTTTTCGATTTGTTCGGCCCACCACAGCTGGCACGGAGCAAGCGATTTGCTGCCGGGCGTGGTGTGACTGGAGAACTTCCAATTAAATACCTTCTTTTCGGCAGACAGCGAATCCGTTGGAAAGATTCCAGTCAAAAACATGATCCCGAAGAGCGAAATGATTCCGCACATGAACGCATGGATTTTAAAACTCTTTTTCATGTTCCTCCCGCCTTGAATATGGTTATTGATTGGTTGTTTTTATCCTGCCGGGGTACCTTTCGCCGAGTGCTTCCGTCAGATCCATTTCAGCCGCCCTCCGGCGTACAGGATATCCCAGCCCGATAGAAGACAATTTTTCCAGACCAGATACAGCCCTTTCCAATTCTGCCGGAGGCAGGGCGATGACGATTTCATCATCCGCTGCACCACCCAAGGAGCGTTCCCCGTAACATGGAACGGCCAGAGCCGGTTTACCGCTGACATAGCATTGAGCCAGGGAATCGGCGCAGGCGCCTTCACCGATAAAGGAGAACTGGAAACGCTCATATCTCTCTTTCTGCAACCCGCACATAACCAGCATCACCTGGGCGGGCAGGCCGTATATCATCACCGCATCGGGATCGAAAGCAGCAGCGGAAAGGGGCGCAAGGACGATCCCCTCCCCTGCGGGGATTCGAGGATAATCCTTTTGCTGCTTCATCCCGTCTTCGAGCGAAGAAAACCATGTCGTGATGAAGGATGCGGCTTCTGCGGCCATGCTCTTTTCAGAGGCTGTCCTCAGTCCATGAATCCTTGAACATCGGTCAAGGAGACGTCCCTCCCTGGCATCTGCCTTGGTCGCCCCGACCGTCCATCCGTTAACCCTCGCTAGCGTGATGAGCTGGCAGAAGGTAAATAGACGGTTGAAGGTACGGAGATCGGGGATCTCCTTTAGATCATCCAAGCGCTCCAGACGTCTGTACGCAACCACTCGCGTCTCGAGACGCAACAGCTTCTCGATCTTTTCCGCCGATTCTTTCAAGCTTTTCATCTCTCTTTTCTCCATAAAGACATCACTCGATCTCTGCATGCTTGCAGTTTCCTATAGGGCTTGTTTTGGGATCCGATTCGAATCGAGGCCGTCCAATCCGAGAGCCTTCCGTTTTTCTTCGGAGGGTATGCCCTCGCTCGAGTTCCATCCCCTCTCGTCGTAATAATCATCCAGCATCTTTTCGAGGTCCTTGTGCTGGAGCGGCTTCCCGAAATAGTCCCTGAGGCGGATTTCACCTTTGATCGGCTCATCGATCGTCTTTACCCATAAACCGGGGAAAGCGTCATCTTCCCGGCCAAACCCTTCCCTGATATTGATGATCTTGTAAAGATTCCAGATCCGCTCGCCTGCTTTTTTAAGCTCTTCCGGGGTTATTTGAAATCCTGTGACGGCAGTATATAAGGCGGAGAGAGGAGAAATATTATAGATTCCATACATGACATATTTGGAGCAGACTCCAAGTGAGAACCAAATCGCCTCTCCATCTTCGCAGTGTCTTTCCAGTCTTCCACAATTGAAATCGTCCGCATTGAAGACAGGTTCAATTTCCTCTTCGGATAGACCCATGCCCTGACAGAATTCTCGTATAACGCTTACAGATCGACCCGGGTAGTATGTGATCGGATGTGAATGCATCCCCCCCCTGGGATTGACCACACACATGAATCGAGTCGGATCCATGGGAGTGAATCGGCCATCGTAGAGGGTCGAGGTTCCTTTTACGATTCCATCTCCATCCGGATCTGTATTCGGATCCACCCCCACCCTCGAAGCGAGCGCGTGCCAACCCTGGGCCATGCTATCCCCGATCCCATCCCTGTTGGCTATCTTATGCGCCAGTTTTAAGCAGCTCTGAATATCGCCCAGCCTCAGGTCAAGTCCGTCTGTGTCTTTGGTGGTCAAAATACCGCGTTCTTTCAGGCGGATCAAAAATTTGGTCATCCCCGCCATCGATGAAAAATCGATACCCAACCGGTTCGCCGTAGCCAGCAATTCCATCGATTCCCCATAATCTTTGAGCTCCAGCCTCCTTCCATAAATTGGGACCAGCATGAACACACCCGTTGAAAGCGTATTTCCCGAAAAGGCCCCGGTATTGATCTTATGAAAGCTTTTGCATGTTAGAGTACAGCTTGAACACCCTTTTGAATTGAGGAGTGTTTCCTTCCAGATCTTCGGTGGATAATGAACGGCCCATTTCTTCCCCAGGCTCCAATTCGCGATGCCTGGTTTATTGAAATAAGGAATTTGACGAATGGTTTCATTGATGTCGATGGAAAGCTTCATTAAAAGCTTTGGATCCCATACCTTGACTCCTCGATCTCCATAGACCGAAATTGCCTTGAGGTTCTTGGAACCCATAACGGAAGCAGCCCCCTTGCCGATGGTGTTGCGGGCGTCAACAAACGCAAGGGAAAGCGGGGCCATGCTCTCGCCTCCCCGACCGATTGCAATGACACCACAGCCCAAGTAGCGCTTCATCAACTCGTCGGTCGTTTCATAGATATCTCTTCCCCAAAGATCCGCGGCGCTGCAAATCTCAACATGGTCATTCATGATCTTCAGATAGACCGGTTTATTAGCGCTTCCGGTCACTACGATCTGGTCATAACCTGCACTTTTCATCATCAAACCAAAGCGATTGCTTCCTCCTGATCCAATTCCGACATAGTACTTCGTTTGCTCCTTGTTTGCCGGAATAGCGAATTTTGTGAGCATCTGGATCTTATTGCTCCCAGGGACAAGAGTACCTACCAGGGGGCCGGCGCTGATGATGATTGGATTTTCCGGGGAATGAGGGGCAATACCGGGTTTGAGCAGATCGTAAAGTAACCTTAGACCGATGCCGCAACCGCCGATATATTTTCTGGCCAATGTCTCATTCAGTACCTCGCTTTTGACTATGCCGGTGGTCAGGTTTACGTAAAGGATGTTACCGCCATATCCATAATAGTTCATTCTATCCTCCTCCCAATGAAAGCGCGCCACGAGAGCAAGATTGGATGCAAAAGGAACATCCACTTACACAATCCTCTTTCCATTGGATTTCATCGGGGGCAATTTTAATTCTGGCTTTTTCTGGGTTGCAAGCCTTGAGATACGAAAGTGAACAGGCCATCTGGCAAGTATAGCATTGGCCACACCGTTCAAGATCCACTTGAACCAGGACTTGTTGATCACATCGAAGACAGCGCTGCGCCTCCTCCATGGCCTGATTCAGGTTGTATCCCTGGATGACCTCGGAAAAACTTTCCACACATTTTTTTTTCTCAAGCATCGAAAGAAGAACACGATTTCTATAGATCGTTTCATTTCCATAGGGAACCTGAGTTTTTTCCATAGGAGGAGCGGGGACCAAATCGATCAGCCCCTCTCCGCCCAGGTACTGGTCCACTGACCCGGCCGCCTTCCTTCCCATTGCGATTGCGTGGATGACGCTGGAAGGTCCTGAGACCACATCCCCGCCCGCGAATACTCCTTTCCGGCTTGTCTCCAGATTTTCAGGATCAACTTGAATCGTACCCTGGGGGGTTAAGGCCAGCCGAAAAGCTTTTGGAATGTTTGGCCTCTGTCCAACCGCGACAATCACATTATCGAATGTCACATCAAATTCGCTGCCCCGAATCGGAATTGGCCGTTTACGGCCACCAGCTTCCGGCTCTCCGAGCTCCATCCGGATCAATTCGAGTTTTAACCTGGCTTCATCCGGGACAATGCTCTTTGGGGCTGATAGAAAAAGAAAATTCACGCCTTCCCGCAGCGCCAGCTCGATTTCTTCAGGATAGGCGGGCATTTCAATTCTGCTTCGGCGATAGATCACGATCACCTCTTCGGCCCCAAGTCGCAGGGCCGAACGGGAACAGTCCACGGCGACATTTCCCCCCCCGATCACTGCCACCTTCTTTCCCAACCTTACTTCACGTCCCAGATTCATATCCCTGAGCAGGGAAAGACCGTCCATTACCCCTGAGCTATCCTCCCCCCGGATTCCGGGCCGGATCGATTCCTGTGCGCCAAGGGCGATAAAGACGGCTTGAAACCCCTGATCGAAAAGCCCATCCAAGGATTCGATTCTGGTCCCAAACCTCATCATCACGGAAGATGGAATCAATCTTATTTCTGTCTCTAATACATCCCGGGGCAGCCGATACGATGGAATTCCAAATGCCATCATCCCTCCGGGTCTGCTCATGGCCTCAAATACAGTGACTGAATATCCGAGGTTTGCGAGATAGCAGGCCGACGTCAATCCCGATGGACCGGAGCCGATAACCGCCACATTTTTGCCGTTGGACGACCGTGCAGGAGGCCTCGGCTGCAGATGGTGCGACCACAAATTTTCATGGAAGTCAGCTACAAATCGTTTCAGGTGGCAAATCGAGACAGCTTCATCCAATTCTCTCCGCCGGCATTCCGATTCACATGGACGGGGACAGACTCGGCCCAAAACCGATGGAAAAGGAACTTTTGCCCTGATGACGTCAAGAGCCTGCCGGGTTTTTCCTTCCGCAATGAATCGTATATACCGGGGGATGTCGATGCATGCCGGGCAGGCCGCTTTGCATGGTGCGGCCCCTGTCCCTTTCATTACGATCGCCATGATTTCAATCCTCAAACTTTTAAGATGGTGCAGGCACTGTTCCCCATGAGACCGTAGGTTTGGGAAATCGCCGACTTTGCTCCCTTGACCTGTCTTTCCCCCGCCTCTCCCCTGAGCTGCCAAAAGAGTTCACAGATCTGGAGCAATCCTTGAGAAGTCGTCGCCTCTCCAAAAGAAGCCACCCCCCCGCTCGGGCAAACCGGCAACTTACCGCCAATGGCTGTCATTCCATCATCGAGCATGCGGTCTGCATCGCCGGGCGGGCAAAACCCAAGGACTTCGAGATAGGTCAAATAATGCCATGAGCTATTATCCGGCAGCTCAACGAAGTCCATGTCCTCAGGTCCCATTCCGGCCTGTTCGTAGGCCATCTTCGATGATTGAGCGCTTTCGCTCAACCTGGGTGCCTCCGCTTCTGCAGGAAAGGAAAGATACCCCAGCCGGCATGTGTTGTCCCCATAGAGGCTGCTGCCCAGACCGACGCCGGCGATCATGACCGGTTTCGAAGTAAACCTTTTTGCCGCATCCAGGCTGCAGAGGATGACGGCCGCCGAACCATCGCTCGTGGCACAGATTTCGAACAACCTGAGTGGATCGGCCACAATGGGTGAATTCATCACTTCTTCCAGGGTAAATTTCCGCTTGTATCGCGCGTAGGGATTCATCGATCCGTGGGTACTGCAGGATACTTTGGCTTTGGCAAGATGGGTTTCTGTCGTCCCGTATTGATGCATCCGAATACGGCAATCCAGTGCCCAGTAAGCAGGATTTGGAGATCCAACCATGCTGAAGCGCACACAGGCCGGGTCGGAAGGATCTCCTCCGGAAGTAGGCAAAAATCCCGGCGGCGAAATATCGGCTGCGACGGCAAGGGCGATATCACATTCTCCAGAAGCCACATTCAGATAAGCCGTCCTAAAGCAGCTCGTGCCGGTGGCACACATATTATAGACGTTGGTGATCGGAATCCCGGTCTCTCCCATCCGAGAGGCCAGGGACTGGCCCAGGATAAAACCGGATTCTGCACCATACTTGTAGACTCCCGCAACGACCGCTTGGATATCTTTCCAGTCCACACCCGCGGATTGAAGGGCGTTCCGGCAAGCGGTCGAAGCCAGATCAACCACGGTTTTTCCGGTAAATTTTCCCCAGGGGTGAACGCCAGCACCGATGACAGCAACCTTCCTCATCTCCCCGCCTCCTTTCCTCTCCTGGTTGTCAGAAGTTTAAACTTCCAGGTCAGAAACTCATTCCCCTGGTCATCCGCGTAAAGCTTATCAATAACCAACTCTACCGGCGCATCGATCTCCAGATCTTCAAACTGACAGTTCGTGAGCATCCCCATGACCCTTATCCCTTCGGGCAATTCGACCAGACC
The DNA here is from genome assembly GCA_003599475.1 of Desulfobacteraceae bacterium. The sequence goes on along the minus strand of QZKK01000216.1, from coordinate 3,205 downwards.
GACCCCGAAAGGGATAAAGGGATCTGCACTCCGGAAAGGTGGGGGCGGCTTGTAGTATTCCCATGTAAAGCTTGCAAGCTTCCCTTGAGAGCTTAACGTGACCTCTTCGAGATCTTCTTTCAGGCAGTCCGGTCGATGAACAGGATAATGCTTCGGAAAGAAGTATCGACCGCAGGTCTTGCATCGCCCGCCGATCAGGGATGGTTGGTCTGCAGGCCATGTGAAAAATCCTTCCACAACCGGAACCTTTTTTTTGAGAGCATTTTCCATAATTCTCCGTTCTCCTTCCGCATAGAAGTTTGTGTCAAGGGATCACTTCCTTTTCTTTAAGTTTCGTCAGTTCATCCCACGTGTACCCTCCGATTTCGATCAGGACATCCTCGGTATGCTGGCCATATACAGGGGCTGGAGACCGTACATCCACAGCAGGCGTTTGATGGAATCTTACCGGAAAACTGGGCAGCCGTATCTTTCCCAGTACCGGATGTTCATACTCGGTAACGTAATCGTTGGCTGTGACCTGCGGATCCTCGAGCAACTGATTAAAATCATTAACAGAAGTGTAGATCAAGCGCTGCTTCTCCAGTAGACCCCTCCAATCCGCGTAAGTCCTCCTCAGGAAAACCTCGTCAAGAATCCGAATGAGTTCCCTGCAATTTTTTTCTCGTTTGACCATGTTATCAAACAGAGGATGATGTTCCAGGTCTGGTCGCTCAATGGCGGTGCAGAATGCGGTCCAGTAACGGTCAGATTGGAGATGGGCAAGCATAATCCACCGTCCCTCTTTGCATTTGTATGAATTCCAAAGAGGATTATTCGCACAAGTTCGATCGCGATTCGGAAACTTCAGATTCGTAAAACCCGTGACAGCAACTGGAAGCTCATTCAGCGTGATCATCGCCGCCAGCTGGGAGGTGGTAATCTCCTGTCCTATCCCCAGCCTTTCCCGAGCTAAAAGAGCGCTGACAAGGCCGAAGGCGAGGACAATAGCCGTAACCTGGTCTGCAAGGCCCCCTCCAACCGGTGTGGGCGGGTTTGAATCCCCAAGCGGAGTAAACATGATACCGGACCGTGCCAATCCGACTTCATTCATGGAAGCAAGGTGGGCATCGGGCCCTTTGGGCCCCAACCCTCTCCCATTCGCATAGATCAATTTAGGATTATGCTGCCGAAGTATATCGTAGGTCATCCCCATCCGTTCAGCCACACCGAGACGCAAATTTTGAATGAAGATATCTGATTTGGAGACCAGACGGTAAACGATCTCGCGTCCCTCCGTCTTGTTCAGATCAATACAAATGCATTTCTTACTGTGATTATAGAGCTCATGATGAATACTATGGTCATTGGAAAGTCTGGTGCCTACCCCCCAGACTCGTTGCATGGCGCGGGCCGGGTCACCCCCTTTCATGTCCTCTATCTTGATTACTTCAGCTCCCATGCTGGCTAAAAGCCTTCCGGCAATCGGCCCAACTTGCCAAGATGACCACTCAATCATTCGAATCCCTTCAAGAATCATAGGACAACTCCGTTTCAATGAATTTAAGCTCAGCGCCCATCATGGTTGAAAAAGTAAAGACATATCCATCCAAATGATTTTGGAGGTATTTCGGTTGAATGTTTTCATAGAATCATTTGCCAATTTTGATGGGAAAGGATGATTCGTCCCAGAGGCTTGGATTTTAAAAACTAACTCGATCCCAGATCTTGGAAAATCTACAGTAATGGTGAACTTTTTCATTCGGCCTCCTTTCTTTTTTTGAGGCCGAAATATCAGTAACGTGTGGCAGGCACGGTCACAGGTCGGTGATATTTCGCCAAATGAAGTCTTTTAGCTAACGCGATCTAGTATTTGAAATAATTCCTTTCGTCGTAAGTATCATGCAGCGAGGTAGAAAATTCTAAAGGAAGAATCGATGATGTAAAAATGACCGAAAACATAGCAAATCCAAAAAGAATTTATATGTCTCGTTGCCGGCCGCTCGGATTTGCAATTACTCGACTATATGCAGGATTTTGCCGGCCTTCATATCCTACCACAGGGATGTCTCTGAAAGTCCTTCTGTATCGAAACTAATCGGTATCGATCATCTCATCGGAATGGGATAACCGAAGCCCTAAAAGCAACATTATGGGATCTTGGACGTATCCAGAATCCCCCTTCATCAATTTATTTCATTTCCAGTTCTGGCTGGAAAACAAGTGGCACTTTACAGAGGCCTATGCAGATTCTCCCTCCGAGCCCTGCATCGGCTTTGTTAATCGAATAAATTTATCAACCGGTTATTTAAATATTTTCCTAACTCTCTTTCATATCTAAAATGGCTTGTCAAGTTTTTTTTAAAAATATTTTTCCGAGGCGACCGGTTAATGAACTTGAAGTATTGTGGTATACAATAATTTGTATTTGATATCATGTAGAATACAACATATTGTGGTTAGGCCATTAGTTGACCAGCTTTTATGAGGCCGTCGATAGTGCTCTCTGCCATAAACCGCTCTTTCACTTACAGCATGCGGATTCGTTATCGGCTGCAGCATAGAAAAACCTGGTATGTTTGTAATCCAATATAAAAAAGTATTGACTTTCAGTTCGAATACAGTGCAGATATCCTCAATATCTTTACTTCTGTGATGATTAAACTTCTGAAGATTTTTAATTCAATGGCCACGATTTTAAAAGCTGTCAGAGCGATGTTGTGAAAATGCTTTTTTAGAAATCTTGCCGTGGGTTTTCAGAAGCATAAAAAAACCTGCATACAGGAGGGGATAAGTGAACAAGATCTTGTCCAATTTGGAAGAGGCGATTTCCGATATACCTGATGGGGCAATCATAGCCATTCCCGGTTTCTTTACTTGCGGAGTCCCGCGGGACTTATTGCAAGCTCTGGTTACCAGGGGAGTAAAGGACCTCACTCTTGCCTGTGGCTGTGGTCCATTTGTTGGCGCTTTCGACTTAATGGCAGATCTGATAAATAATAATCAGATTAAGAAGGTGATAGACTCTTATGGACTTTTCCGTTCGGCATCCAAAGGCCTGCAGGACCCCTTCGAGCAGGCGGTCAGGGCAGGCAAAATAGAGCTCGAAGTCTTCCCCATGGGTACTCTTGCCGAAAAATACCGAGCCGCCGGCGCGGGTATCGCCGCCTTTTATACTCCTACAGGGGTCGGCTCAATTTTCGAAGAAAGCAGTGTCACCAATATA
>QZKK01000175.1 GCA_003599475.1 Desulfobacteraceae bacterium | reverse complement strand
TTCAGGTGGCAGAGAATTCTAAAACCGTTTTTTTTCATGAGCTCGACATGGACGGAGCCGGGTTGCCGATTGAGCAGGTACGGCCGGTTTCCAGTGATTATCTTCCAAGTCCTTTCGGAATAAGAACGGTATCCGTTCCATTCCTTCGAAAGGCCGTGGGATTTGAAGTCGATCTGATGGGACATCATTCCACCGGGTTTGAGCCACAAATAAAGGCATCGGTAAGTGGAATCAAGATCCGTAACGTGTTCCATGACGGATTGGGAAACGATGACATCCACCGACTCCTTGACGATCGAACCGGCATCGGACCATGGAACGATATATTTTATCGTTAAGCGCTCATCTTGACTCTCTGGATTCTTGATGCCGTCGCGGATTCGTTGGACTCTTTCCTCAGATAGAGAAGTGCGAAGCAAATCCTCGGTCAGGATGTGGCTCGGAAAAAGGTCGTTGCCGAGATGCTGGTAAAAATCCGGCCAGCCGCCGTTGGATCGTATCTTGGCGTGCGTTCGGAAGAATCCCACGAGTTGGTCAAATATTCGGAGGTTGGAATCGGGATTTGAGTATTTCACAACGTCCAGCGCATAGCAGTGGTTGACTCCTGAGAGAATGGCTGCAAGTCCGATCCCCAAAGAATCGCCCGGCCCCAGTTCTGCCAGTGTATCCGGCATGGAATGGAGACCGCTCTGGTAGAGCATCGTCAGGTGTTTGATCCATACCGCGTAGCAGTAATCAGCGGCGTTTGTGCCTCCAGTTTTCCCTTTTGGGAGCAGATTACTGCCCGGAAGCAACGTCAGCAACCCTTTTGCAATAGCCTGCGTTTTCATGGAAAATTCCTCACTTTCAAATCATCCCGCTTCGGCATAACCGGATATACACTTAATCATTCCTCATACGAGTGCCGGCAGGCCTCCTGCCGGCCGTTCAGTACGTGCCGCGGACCGGCAGATTCTGGGCGTATCTGAGCAGACCGATGGCCCCCCTGAAAAAGTAAGTCCGGATGAGATGGTCGAACCAATGGCTCCTCGGTCCGCCCACTATGGCGTTCTGCCGGCGCAAAGCAGCCAGGTCTTCTGCCAATCCGGGGCCATAGGCACTCCTTTCCGCCTCCATGAGCCCGTCCCGCACGAAATTGTACAATTCGATATCGCACCGGTTCTTCTCCACGATACGGTCTCTGTAGGCCTCGATGATCCCGTTGATATCGGCGGGCCGATTTGCGCCATTCAGGATTCGGTACCGGGGGTCGAATGGCCAGGGAGCCAGTTTCCGCTTCAAAAAAAGCAGAAATTCATCAAATTGTTCGACAGCTCCTACCAGGAGGAAGCATTGCCTCAGGATCCCCTTCGCCCGTTCAGGGTCCTCCGCGCCGGCTATTTTTTTTGTCTGGAAATTCCAATTGTATTCGATCCGGAGAAACTCGTCGAAGCTCAGATCACGCCCCATTTTTTCGACCCAATGGATGTAATGCGAGGTGTACCGTCTGACCGGGTCCCTGAACAGAGTGATGTAGCGGATATTCTGCGGCAACGGCTCCCGCTCCAAGATGAAAGGTTTGATAGAGTGACCGGCGATGCATCGCACGGAGGGGTTGAGAAGACGGATCTTTTGGAGGTCGCTCCGGGTGAAGGCCCTGATCCTGTTCGAGCTCCTCGAAAGGGGTTTCACATCCATAAAGCGCAGGCGGAACGACCGGCGGAGCAACTCGGTCAACGTGGTGCCCGCCGCCTTCTCTATATGGACGAAAGCCAAAAGATCCGGATCGATGCACTTGGTTTCGAGCATGCCTTCATTCATTCGATACCTCCTCCGAAACAACCGGGCGTATTCGATTCAAATATCCGACTGGTTGAAATATTCCTGATTCTTTAGCTGGACGTGTGAGAGCGAGGAGCAAAGCAGCGGTGATTGGGCGTAAAGAGCATAAGTTAAGTTCTTCCACCGGTCTGCCGTTTATGGCTTTCCCGGTGGAAGAACCAACATCTTTGTCCCCGGATCGATGGAATCTTTCCGGCTTCGATCGATACTAATCGTGATGCGGCGGGTAAGGCGGGAAAACGTTGTTTCGGACCATTTGAATTACGGACTGGTCGTAGGCATCCCGGGGCATCGCTCCCGCCTGGTTGAGAACAAGATCCTTTGCCTCCTGGGCGCTCTGGGTCGAAACGATGGGTACACTCATGGGGCCGGACAGCCGGGAGACATCGTTTTCCGCAGCGGGAACGAGGTTGCCGCTCAACCAGGCTGCAGAGGGTGCATCATAGTACCAGATGGCGGCGTGCCCGCGAGAGCTGGAGGGTGAAACGGTAAAGCAATTGTTGATGATGTTCACCCGGGCTCCCGTCGTCATGACCAATCCGTAGCTTTCCCATTGATACATCACATTGTTTCTGATGTCGAATACCCCCTCGGCGAGATGGGGAAAACGGCCTCCACCATTGAAGAAAAGATTGTGGTGGAAGGAAATATTCGTCGTCACGCTGTATTTTACAAGGCTCTGTTTCCAGGTGTTTGCGAGAATGCACCAGGAAACGGTGATATCTCTGCTCGGCCCATAGCTCCATCCGGTGATGTCAAGATTGCCGTCGCCGGCTTCTGAAAACGAGCAGTGATCGATGACTACGCTGCGGCAGGAGTTGATCTGAAGGCAGTCGTCGCCGATCTGATGCTTTCGGATCCTAAGACCCTGCAAGATGATGTTTTCGCAATCGATCAGGTAGAAGCTCGTCCCGTCGAAGGTGATCGAAGCGTTCATACCGTCGATCGTCAAATTTGAAAGGTGGGTCAGGCTGATGTTTCCGCTGTAAGTCCAATTCCCCTCCAGGCGTATGATGGCATTGCCTCCGGCGGCCCTGACACTGCTCAGGATATCAGAAAACTCCGCCGGACTTCCGGCGACCTGAGTCGGAAACCCCTCTCCGCCGGTCGTGGTTGCACCGAAGCCCTCGAAAGCCCGGTCTTGAGCGACGGGGTCGACCTGCACTGTAACCGTCTCGTAGAGTTGGTTGTTGTAAATATCCGTGAATTCGAAGCGAGCCGTGTAGCTGCCCGAAGCGGCGTAGGCGTGGGTTGGGTTCAAGTCGCCTGAAGTCTCCCCATCCCCGAATCGCCAAAGGAAGGTGAGGATCTGGGTCGGATCCGTAAACTCGGCATGAAACGCCACCGTTTCATCAACTTTTACCTGCGTCGGCTGTGCCGATATGATAGCTTCTGTGGTATCGGAGTCGACCGTTACTGCAACGGTCTCGTAGAATTGGTTGCTGTAAATATCCGTGAATTCGAAGCGAGCCGTGTAGCTGCCGGCAGCCGCGTAATCGTGGACGGGATTCAGCTCGCCTGAAGTATCCTCGTCTCCGAAATGCCAAAGGAAGGAAAGGATCTTGGTTGGATCTGTAAACTCGGCGTGAAACGCTACCGCTTCATCGATTTTCACGCGGTTCGGCTCCGCCGATACGATCGCTTCAGAACCGAGCAGCGGAACATATTCGATCTCGAGTGCGGCGGCTTGGGCAGGATTGTATTCAAACGATGCCGCATATCGATAGGAGCTGCTGTCGATGTCTTCCAGAAAGAGGCTCAGGGCATTTCCACTCCGCCAACCGGACTGAGCGATGATTTCCTGGACAATCTCCTTCAGGTCCGGGCTGTCGTTGGCAGCGTCGCGAGCCCAGTCAGGAGTGTATTCGCTTACTTCGGCCAGGGTCCGGGGCCTGGCGCCGATATCCCCCGTTGCGGGACTGAATGGCGCGGACGAGGCGGACGCCTCTCCTCTGTAGCGGATATGGATATCTCTGGTTTCCCCCGAGTAGCAATGGAGCAGCAGGGTCGCTCGGGTGACCAACGACCCCGGCGGAATGGGGGCACCGGGAAAGCGGAAGGCTGTGCGGTAACCTTTGCCGATCAGGATGGCCGTATTGGCGGGATTGTTGAGGTCGTTGTATGTTCTTTCCAAGGAATCGTCCGCTCCCTCGCCTACTGCAATCTTTATCAATTGCCTTTCCGAAGGTGCGGGAAGCCGGTAGACAGTTACGGAAGTCTCGCTCTTGTTTCCTGCAGGGTCGAAAGCCTCAACCGTAATGATATTCGTGCCCTCATGGAGGGGGACATTCGAGATGGACCATGCCTCTGTCCCCCCGGCGCTGCCAGAATCCCCCGCATCGTTCTGCCATTCAATTCGTTGAATGCTCGAATCGTCGCCGGCCGTGCCTGAAAGATCCACAGCCGAGCGATCCGTTCGAAAATCGGCCGCGGGTATCAGAATATGAATCTCAGGGGGGAAGGTGTCGACAGGCTCGGCCGCAGACGGCAGATAGGTGATTTCAATCCGTGCGGCGTGCGCAGGGTCGTATTCATAATGGTCGACCTTGCGGAAGCCTTCGCTGCCGTCGTCTTCTGCAAACAGGACCAGCGTTGCTCCTGTGCGCCATTGAGGATCGTCGACGATTTCCTGAATGATCGGAGCCAGGTCCGGACTGGATAAGAAATCGTATCGCGGCCAGGTCGCCGGGGTGTCGATGATGTCGCTGGCGGTTCTGGGTCGCATGCTTAAATCATAATCGTTGCCGGTAAAAGGTTCCGGTTCCGGTGAAGCCTGCCCGACATACCTGAGGCGGACCGAGCGGTCCTCATAACCGGATGAATATTGCAGCAGCTTTGCAGAAAGGATCGTTGCGTCGGCTGGAACATCGACGTCGTTGAAGCGAAAACCCAACATCCAGCTCTTTCCGGGATAGACATATTTGTAATTGAGCTGGGTAAAGCCGGTGGCGGTCTTTTCCACTGCGTCATCGGCTCCCGTATCGATAGATGCCGTAACCGTGATGGAACCATCCGTATTTTGGATTCCCGATGCCCGGCAGGTCGATCGATCGATGACGAAAAGGTGAATGAAAACGATTAAAACGGCGGAATGGATGATCAGACTACGAAATGCGTTGTAATGAGGAATGGCCGCGGGTTCTGAGTTCTCGGATCTTTGGGTCACGGTAGATCTCCTAACGAGGGTTATTGTTTGTGAGGCCGTATGCCTCTGCCGGACCCTGATTACAAAGCAAATTGTATACCCGAATTCACCCGCATTTCTGTCCGAGTTTCTTGAGCTTCGGAGGACTCATCCGGCTATGATGGATGCACAGCCGGGGAGATAATAAACAATGGAATATCGAACCGATGTGCGATTTCCTGAGATCTGTTCATCCAATTTTCATGAGGATATACTGAAAGAACACCTCCTATTCCAATGATGGAAAATAGGCTGAGATACCGTCGCTTCGTGAAATGCCATCGTATGGAATATCATACATGCGCCATACTCTAATTCATTGATATTTTAGACCAATTAGGGTCGAACGATCGAAGGACACCTGTAGATTCATCCATGGTATATGCAAAAGCATGCACTTAGAGACAGTATGGCAGGCAAAATGAGTTTATAAAAGACTCAGAGTTCGGGCGGTCGAAGGAGGCGAAGGGGCGACCCGATCCTTCCTGGAATTACGTAGATTTTAGCAACGAGGTTTCTTTTTCTTTTGAACTGTAAAGAGCATCTGCAGTACGATATCGCGCATATCCGATATCCGGAAAGGCTTTGCGACTAACCGATCAATGTTACGGGCAGCGTAACAGCCGCGAATTTGATCCAAGTCCGATCCGGAGATCAGGATCACGGGAACTGCGGAGCACCGGCGCTTGATGTTTTCGGCGAGGCGTAATCCGTCTATTCCCGGCATTTGGAAGTCGGTAATCACCAGGTCATAGGTTTCTTTGATGAACAGTTTCCATGCCTGTGCGCCGTTTTCAGCGGTCGTCACTTTGAATCCCGCCGCCTCCAGCGCATACGACAACAAAAAGCGCATGCTTTCTTCATCGTCGATAATCAAAATTTTTTTGATTGTCCTGCCGGCTTGTCTGGCTTCCATCCTCTTATGATTCCTTTTTGGGGTGTTTGAGATCAGAAGGCTCGCCTTGGATCCATCGATGGTTCCAACGCTTCATCTTTCCTGTGTATTCGGGATTATCTGGTGGGCATTTCTACCAATAAACCGGACCGGCAGCCGCCCGAGAACAGGGTGTGGAAAGCCTCGGTGAAAAATCTCCACACCGAACGGATGAATGGCCTTCAATCCGCCGGTGTGGACGATGATTCTGTCCACGCGCCGTGTGCATCTTCGAATGGCGTCGATCAATTCGAAGGCCGAACTTCCGTCTAGTTCCCCTCGAGGAAACAGATGAACCTTATCTTTTTGCCGCTGAGTCAGTATTTTGAAATTGAAGGCCATTGGCGTCCAGTGCGAGTGGGTGCAGCTTCCGGGTGGGGCAGTCGAATTAGGGAAAAATCCCGCATAGGCCGGACTGCAGTTCGCTGAAGGGAATCTTCAATCCGCTAACGGCGAATTCAAAAAGGCAGAGAGTTCATCGATAGAAGAGGAAAGCTTGAAGAACAGCCTCCGGCTTTTTCTGCCGTGAACGGAACCGGATCAGATTTGCCTGCCTCTAAACTATCTTTGATCCGGCATTGATATCCCATAGTTGAGAAGGTGATTCAGTTTCTTCTTTTGAAGGGGCAGCAGCCTGCCGAATTTCAGACCGCACAGACGGATCTGCAGTTCGTCATATTGAAGGAACCTGTCGATCCTGTCGTGTACGGCCATGCAGGGAATTTTTGAAATATAGAAATGCTTCGGATAGGAGAAAAGATCCAGTTCATCGATGTTTTCACAAAAAGGAATGTTTGAAATATACTTCAGAGACAGGCCGCCCTTGCTGATGTCTTTGATGAGACCGAGCTTTTTCATGCTGGGCTTGAGGACCGCCAATATATTCTCCCCAACTTCCACACGGCGATATTCTCGTCGCTCTCTCAACTCATTATCGTTTTTTCCATTTACTTTCATTTTCACCTGCTCAACAGATCTGATGACCTTTGGATTAGAATTTGCCAAGTCGTGTGAAAATCGCTGAGCGCTCGCCGAACATACATCATCTTTCCGGCGAGTGTGAATTTGCCTCGCTTGTAGCAAGCGGGTTAGGGCTCCTGCTCGATATAGAGAACTGTCATAGAAATAGGGTGATAGTGAGAGCAGTATTTGTTGTCTTCGGGATTGTAAGTGCATATGAGGCAGTTCCCGCAGTCCCCGGTTTTATTCGGATTGCCGCTGCTGGGGCGCAGTACATGAAATAAGCAACGATTTAGAATCTGATCTTCCATCCTTGGCACCCACCTTGTGCAACTCCAGGTAGGCTCGTCCTCGGCCGGCGCCGGAACACGCCGGATGAATCCATCGTGAATGCCCGAAAAGCCCGGTTCCCAGCGCTTAACGTTGGGGAAGCAACTTGACCGACATCCTCTAGAACCTGCTTCGAAAGGTCATCTGTCCGGCGATCCCTTGCGCGAACCACGAGCGTCAAAAATTCGTCAAAAAAGTTGTATTCAATGTATAGAAAAAAGTACACCTGTATTTCCATTCTCAGGGTTGATGGGGTTAAGCTTTCAATTTCCTTCCCATATTCCGATTCAAGAACCTGGCATAAATATCGCAGACACCTGACCGGAGCTAGAACCAGGGAGCCGATTCATTCGGCGACTGTCCCTGCGAGTCAAGGTCAACCCATCAAGGAGGTAAAATGGAGAGGAAGCTACGAGTGGTTCAAAAGGTTCTGCTGTTTTGTGCGATGGGGATTTTTGGGGTGTTGCCGGCGACGGTTTTTTCCAGCGACGATCTGCCGATCCAGCCTCCAAACAGCGTAAGGATGGAAACAGCTATACCCTCAGAATATTCGCGACAATTTATCGTGCGCCTGCGCTCCGGAAAGGACAACGTGCATCTTCGAGGGTCGAGGATCGCCCAAAGGGTCGGCGCCGGCCGCCTTCGCACCATGAGCCATCGCGCTCCCTTTGTTTTAATCGAAACAGCGGCAAATCGTGACCGGCTGCAGCTTCAGGAGGCTCTTCAAAACGATCCGGAAGTGCTGATCGTAGAGCCGAACGCGCTTGTCAGCATTCCGGATCCTTACCCCAATGAGATCCACACGTTTTCCATCCCTGCGACCGCATCACCGCAGGCACTTCCGGAGGATCCCTACCTCACTTGGGGGTATTCGGATATTGAAGCCGATCTGCTTCCTTCCTGCCCGCCATCGGCACCGGTTGTGGCAGTAATCGATACGGGTGTAGATTACACTCATCCCGAGTTGGCCGGCAGGGTAATTCTTGGAATGGACTTTTACAATAATGACATGGACCCCATGGACGACCACGGGCATGGAACCCACGTGAGCGGTATCGTTGCCGCAGAAAGCAACAATAACTGGGGGAGCGCGGGAGTAGCCGATCAGTCAAGAATCCTCGCCATCAAGGTACTGGGGGCAGACGGCTACGGATCGACATGGAACGTCATCCAGGCGATCTATGCCGCAGCCGATCACCCCGATGTCCGGGTAGTCAATTTAAGTCTCAGCACGATGCTGGGCACACAATCATTAGGTGAGGCCGTTTATTATGCCGTTTCAAAAGGAAAACTGATCGTGGCGGCCGCAGGGAACAATAACGCCAACGATCCTTATCACTATCCGGCCCGGTGGGCGGAAAACTCGGATGGAGTAATTGCAGTAGCGGCAAACGATCCCGCCCGCTGCAAGGCTTCATTTTCCAACTACGGTCACTGGGTCTCCATTTCCGCTCCGGGAGTAGGCATTCTTTCCACCCTTCCGGGCAATCTCTACGGATCCTGGAGCGGCACCAGCATGGCCACCCCATTTGTTGCAGGCTCGGCGGCCCGTCTGCTGGCTTCAAATCCAAGCCTGGGAAACGCCGATCTCAAACGACTTCTCGAAAATCGAGCAGATCCTCTTTTATTCAACGACACCTGCTGGCCCGATGACGGTTCAAATTTCGGCCACCTGAACCTTGCCCGAGCCATGGACGTCCAACCCGGTGAGCCATGGGACAATGAACCCCCAAGATTGGAGATCTTGGTCCCCGTAAACGGCGGAAGTTATACAACCCATGATCCGATCCTGGCTCTTTCAGGAACCGCCTCCGACAACTTGGAAGTGGTTCGGGTCACATGGCAGAATGGTTCCGGTGAATCCGGGGAAGCCGGAGGGGCCGCGTTTTGGGAGGTCACAGCTCTTCAACTCCATGAAGGTGAAAACCGGATCCGAATCACCGCTTACGACCAGGCAGGAAATCAGGGAGCGGCGGAAATTCTCGTAAGCTATTTTCCGGCGGGAACTTATACTCTGGACCTGCTTGTCTCCGATGGGAGGGCGGACAGCTCGGAAAAGGAATACAACGGCCTTGTCCAACCGGACTATGCGCGAGCCTATGTCGGAAAAGGGTATATCAATGGGTTTCACTTCAAGGAGGTCGCCGTTCCACAGAGAGCCGTGATCCTTTCTGCAAACCTGAACCTGCACTGCCTGGGTTTCTGCGACAACGACATATCCATTGTCTACCGTGGAGAAGCAGCCGACGATGCCTCACCTTTCACAAACGAAGGCCACGACTTGAGCTTGCGGCCGGTGACCTCCGTCTCAACCGAGGAAAGACCTGACTCCTGGATTACAGGGAGTTTTAACGCCAGTCCCAACCTGAAAGATATCATCCAGGAGATCGTCGACCGGGGCGGGTGGCAAAGCGGATCATCTTTGAACTTGTTCATCTTCAACAGCGGAAGCGGTTCATACCGGAGCGCAGGCGTCTTCGAGCAGGGCGAGGAAAATGCCGCCACTCTGCGCATACGATTCAAAGTAGATGTAGATCCGATTGAGGACATGGAAGCACCCGAGATCACCATCCTTGAGCCGACGCAGGAGACTGCATACCGGACGGACCGGCTCACGCTCACTCTCAATGGGACTGCCCGGGACGATGTCGGCGTTGAAAGGGTCGGATGGTCGACGGATCGGGGAGAGTCCGGGACCGCCGAGGGGACTGAAACGTGGCAAATTCATTCGATCCCGCTTTGGCAGGGAGTAAACCTGGTTACCGTTACGGGGGAGGATGCAGCCGGGAACAGCGGCCAGGCCGTTCTCGAAGTCTTGTTCGAGCCGAATGAACAAAGTGAGGAGACGGTCAGTCTCTCACTCGGAATTCATAGCAAGAACGGCGACGCCTGTGAAAAGACATACAACGGTGCCGCTACGAATTCCAGTAAGACCATGTATCTCGGCAAGGGGTATATCAACGGATTTCGTTTCGAGGACGTTCCGGTCCCGTCAGGCTCAACCATTCTGTCGGCCGTCCTGAAGCTCCATGCAAGGCTATACGGGGACAGAGATGTCACCTTGCGTTTTGCGGGAGAGCCCATTGTAGACCTCGAATCCTTTTCGAGCGCACCCCACGACCTGAGCCGTCGTTTGAGGACAAGCGCTGAGGTGGTTTATGCTCTTGAGCCATGGGTGCAGGGAGAATACAATGCAAGCCCCGATCTTTCCGGCATCATCCAGGAGATTATCAGCCTGCCCGATTGGGAGTCGGGCAGTGCGATCTCATTGATCCTGGAGGATTTCGGAAGCGGAGGCACACGCATGATCGAATGCTTCGAGATGAACCCGGCCGCATCCGCCGTACTGGAGATACGGTACAGTCCTTGAGCGGCACGGCCGGGCTTGTGTGAAACTTCAATAGAGTATTCAGTGTTCAGCGTTCAGTGTTCAGTGTTCAGCGTTCTTCTCTTCAGTTTCTGATTCGATCAAACTGGCCGCTTCAGTCATCCAGAATCCAGCATCAAGCATCCAGTGGCCAGCGGCCGGGCTTGTGTGAAACTTCATTCATTTAGACAGGCTTTACAGGATTAACAGGATTTTTTTGACGTCTTTTCGCTCTATCCTGTCGATCTTGTTGATCCTGTCAAAAAATGAATCGGATCGTTCAGATACGTAAGATGGGTGGAGCGGAGCGAAGCCCATCGAAACCGCTGACTGAACGCTGTAGTTCGTTGAAATCGTTTAGCGGCTGACGCGCAGCGTGCAACGACTTCAAAGTGCGACGTGCAACGTATCGCTATTATGGACCCGATATGGTCAGCACATTGACCCTGTCGATGAAAAAGGCGCTGTTTTCAGCCGCCACATAGTAGTCGCCGTCCGTACAAGCGGCCGGAATCACAAGATCCATGCTCCCAGGCGGGGTGAATGTAATATCTGCCTGGGGAATGCTGCAGGTGGCCGCCGACCCCGGATTGGTCACATCGACGGTTGCGATGGCGGCTGTGGGAATGAGATGGACCTGGTCCACGTTGCTCTGGTCCAATCCCTTGCCCAGGAGCCGCAGGGTCTGACCTCTCTGGATGGTTTTGTCTCCCTCTGCCAGGTCAAAGAAATCGAGGATGCAGAAACAGTCCGGGGCGACCCCGCAGCATTCCGGTGCAATCGTTTTTGCCAGCCGGACACGCAGGTTCTGCTCGGACTGGTGGAACGCATTGGCGATGAAAACGGCGTGGTAATGGCTGTGGGTCTCATGCTTCGGTATGCCGCGCAGTCCGATCGTCCCATTGGGGGCATAGACCCAGCAGGCGATCAACGCACCGTCTCCCTGGTACCAGAAGGCTTCCCCCTTGGGTGCGGGGTTTCCGGGCAGGCCGTCGACCCCCTCCACATAAACGAAGACCGATCGCGTGACGTTTTCATTGAAGTCTCCGAACTCTCCGAGATACATGTACCCCTTGACCCGGAGATTGTAAGGGAATTGCAGCGGGTCGCAATCCACCGGTGCGTCCAGGAAGTTGAACTTGTAGTTGCTGTTTGTGGGGGAGAAGACATTCCGGAAGGTATAGTCTCCAGGCCCCCTGAAGTTACAGACCCCGTTCAATTCGACGTTGAGATCCCGGTAGGTGCCGGGGACGATATCGGTTCCGGCCTGTGTGCAGGTGATGTCGTCTGCCGGATCGTTGCTGGCGTTGAAGGCCGGAAAGGGCGGATTCGACGGACAGTCCAGGGCGGGATCACTCAGGATCACCGGGGCGACCCCGCTGGTGCCGGTCACGTTCACGGCGAGATTGCTCCGGATGTGTGCGATGCGGGAGAAATTCCGCAGCTCGATGGGGTTTACTGCGGCAGGGCCCAGAATGACATCGGAGCGGGTATTCGGATAATCGTCGGGGATCCGGACGGTGCCGTGGCCGCCGATCGTGATCGGGCCATTGCGGCTGCAAACCTCGCCGCCGTCCACATCGAATTGACCCTGGATGAGGATTTCGCCGTTTGTCAGAATCACCATGTCGGTCAGGTCGAGGGGAGTGGGGTCATGGGCCATGACGACCGGATCCGCTGCCAACCAGGCAAAAATAAGAACCGCTGCAAGCACGGCCCCTATAAACGATCTTTTCATTTTTAGTCTTT
>QZKK01000096.1 GCA_003599475.1 Desulfobacteraceae bacterium | reverse complement strand
ATCCGAATATCGAAATCCGAAACAAATTAAAAACAAATTCGAAACTCAAAATCCAAAATGAACAAACACTTATCAGTTTCTGATTCGATCAAACTGGGCGCTCAGCCATCCAGAATCCAGCATCAAGCATCCAGTGGCTGGGCATGTTAGAAACTTCCAGTGTTCAGCGTTCAGGACAGGAGAGACAAAAAAACCCCTGCAGCAACCGCCGACCCGACGACCCCCGCAACGTTCGGCCCCATGGCCTGCATGAGCGGGTTGACCCGTCCGCCGGTCTCATCCGAGACCAGCTTCTGGACAACGCGGGCGGACATGGGAACTGCCGAGACACCGGCGGCGCCGATGCAGGGATTGATCTTTTTTCCCTCGGGCAAAAACAGGTTGATCATCTTTCCGAAAGCGACGCCGCCTGCGGTGGAAAAACCGAATGCGACCGCCCCCATGACCAGGATCGCGATCGTCCTCCAGGTCAGGAAAAGCTTATCATCCATGGTCGCACCCACGGCGAGCCCCAGAAAGATGGTGACGATATCGATCAGGGAGCTTCCAGCCGTCTTTCGCAGACGCTCGGTGACCCCGCATTCCCGCAGGAGGTTGCCGAACATGAGCATGCCGATCAGCGGCGCACAGGAAGGAACGGCAAGAGATGCCGTGATCCCGGTGACGATCGGAAAGAGGACGATCGCCGTTTTTGAAACCGGCTTGTTCTTGGGCATATCGATTGCACGCTCTTTCTTAGTCGTCAGCATGCGAATGATCGGCGGCTGGATGATCGGGACCAGCGACATGTAGCTGTAAGCGGCAACGGCGATGGGGCCAAGAAGATGAGGGGCAAGCTGAGTTGCAAGAAAGATC
The DNA here is from genome assembly GCA_003599475.1 of Desulfobacteraceae bacterium. The sequence continues at coordinate 11,496 of QZKK01000096.1, read as the reverse complement.
GATGTCGGCCCGTCCGCACCGCCGATGATGCCGATCGATGCCGCCTCCTTGGCGGTAAATCCGAACAGATAGGCGGCGCCGATGGCCGCTGCAAAGATGCCCAACTGGGCGGCGGCTCCCAGAAGAAAGGTCAGCGGCCTTGCAAGCAGCGGCCGGAAATCGGTCAGCGCCCCCACCCCCAGGAAGATGATCGGCGGAAGAAGCTGAGTCTTTAAACCGATTCGGTAGATGAAGCCCATGATCCCTTCCCCGTAGGCGCCCATACCCCCGAGCGGCAGATTCGCGAGTGTAATGCCGAAGCCGATCGGGATGAGCAGCATGGGCTCGTATTCCTTGGTAATGGCCAGATAGATCAGGGTGCCGGCCGCCAGGAACATGACGAGATTTCCGAAACTCAAGTGGGCAAAACCGGAAGTCGCAATCAGCTTCAACAAGGTATCCATGGATTAACTCTTCATCGCTACGGTTACGATCGGCTTGGTGCTGTCCACTTCGTCGCCGATTCTTGCCTGAATGGAGACGACCGTTCCGGCATACCGCGTCTTGATGTCGTGAGTGGCCTTCATCGCTTCAACGACCGCAACCGTCTGTCCGACCGTAACCTGGTCTCCGACCTTGACGACGATGTCGACAAGCTGGACGGAGCCGCCGAAGGTGGAAAATACGGGCATCTCCTGCCCGCCGGAAGCAGAAGCCGTTTGCGCTGACGGGGGTGCTGCAGGCTGAACCGGAGGCACCGCTGCCGCCGGAGCGGGCGGAACAGGAGCCGGAACGGGCTGAATGCGGGCTGCCGGAGCGGGTCGAACGGGAGCCGCCGCTGCCGCCGGAGCCGTGCGAACGGATTCTACACCTGCTGCACTCTCGATCGTGACCATGAAGGACCGGCTGATGTCCCCCTCGACCACCGTACACTTCGTGGTAAACGGAGTAATCATCGCCGGGGCTGCGGCCGGAGCCGGATTGGCGGCCGGAACCGGGTTGGAGGCCGCAACGGGCTTCGGTTCTTCTTTTTTCTTGAGCGGCAGGTCGATCTTGCCTTTTCCGGTCAGAAGCCGGATCCCCTCATTGAGTTCGATCTTTTTTCCGGGAACCATCGAGGATACGACCAGAAAAATATTCTTGTCGTTTACCGCCAGGCCATTCGCCTCGAGCGCTTTCCTGGCTTCTGAAATGGTATCCGGGACCGCCTCGAACGGATCTCCTTCAAACGGCGGGAGGTTGAGCTGCTCTGAAGCGATCCTGACCACTTCCTTATCCGGCGGAAGCGGAGTCTTGCCGAAATAACCGAGCACCGCACGTCCGTAACCGTTTTCGATCTTCTTCCAGCGCCCGTAGAGAACGTTGTTGAAGGCCTGGAGCCAGTACTGCTGGCTTCCCGGTGTGACGCTCGTCCATGCGCCTCCGGCTTCCACCACTACGGGAAACTCGGATAGAATATCGGTGTATCGATCGAGAAGGCCTGCTTTGACCATCATGTGCACGTTGGGTCCGATGGCGCCGCCCGGCATCGGGAAGCCGAGCACGCGGGCATCGGCCTGGGTTGTGACCGGATTGAAATCGTAGTCTTTCAGCCCTTCGTTCAGCCGGTCCTCGATCGCCTGAACCTTTGACACATCCATATCGAGCGAGTAGCCGGTGTCTTTCAACGCATGCGCCATCGAGCGTACGTCCGGCTGGACGGTTCCGCTGGCCAGAGGCCGGGTTGAAAGATCGATTCCGTCCGCCCCGCCCTCGATCGCCGCCATGTACTGGGAAACAGCCATGCTGGCGGTATCGTGGGTGTGGGCCCAAAGCGGCATCTCGGAAGGCATGATCGCTCTCATTCCCCTGGCGGTTTCATAAAACGTCTTCGGGTCCGTCGTGCCGCTTGCGTCTTTAAGACAGATGCTGTCGATGCGGATGTCGGACTCGAGGAGCTTTCTGCCGATGCTGATATAGAACTCGGGGGTATGTACTTTGTTCGACTGAAACGGAAGCCCCATCATGGCGATGCTGGCCTGATGGTGCATGCCGGATTCGACGATCGGCCGCCCCGTTTTCACCAGAAGATCCGTATCGTTCATATAATCGAAGTTCCGGTCCCAGGTGGTCCCGTACTGCTTCATCAGTTTGGCCTGCAGCTTCAGCGAGGCCGCGTTTTGCGCCTGAAGGGTGACCCCGGAGATGGAGCGGGTCAGGATCTGGAGATCCACATCCGGGCCGACGGCCTCCCGCATCTTTTTCATGGTTTCAAACGGATCCTCCGCCAGGTAGAAAAAGGGCGCCTGGTACCTGGCGCCGCCGCCGAATTCCATATGCCGCACCCCTGCCTCTTTGGCTGCGTATTCCATTGCCGGCAGGTAATCCTGCAGCCGGACTTTTCCGCCGAATGAGCTCTGCAGGCCGTCGCGGAAAGGCGTAAGCATCACGCGTATTTTCTTGGGCTTTTGTGTAAAAATCATCTCCCCTCCTCTTCTTCGATTTCAGATTTATAGCTCTTTGATGTGGGTGACCCCCGTTCCGGGGAAGCGTGCCATATAGGTCGAGGCGATCGCAGCATACACCGCGGCATCGTCTGATGCCGCAGGGGGTGCACTGACTATCGTCAGCCCTTCGATGCGGCTGACCCGGGTTCCGGGGAAGCGTGCCATATAGGTCGAGGCGATCGCAGCATACACCGCGGCATCGTCTGATGCCGCAGGGGCTTCCGCGGCGGCTTTCCTCTTTTCGGGAAAGACACGGGTGATCAATCCCATGATCAGTGCGAGGAAAATCAGCACGACGAACACCGCTGCGAAAGAAGCGATGCAAATCATCAAGAGGTTCATTCCCATGATCGATCCTTCAGGATTAAGAACGCTAAAAAATTTCGAATCGGACCGTTACTCGTCGAGACTGGACGGCTCGGCAAAGGTGCTTCGTGTTTATAATAAAGTCGGATAATATATCGCTCTGTCCCTTCTGTGTCAAGAAAATCACTCGTCCATTCAGCAATTTCCCGATAAGCATCCACATGCAGCCGGGCGGCCGTGTTTTGCTGCCGTTCATTGGAGGGTCCGTTACCTCGAAGTCAGGATCTTCAAATTCTTCCCGGTGGCAGGTTCGACGACTTCCTTGATCTTGGATTCCACATAGTCCAGGTGCTTGAGAATGTTGAGCCTGGCTTTCTCCGAATCCCTCGCCTTAACGGCTTCGACAATGCCCAGATGCTGCCGGTAGATGGATGAACGATCGATATCCATGTAATACTTTCCGATGGACTTCTTCAAAATATCGTAAATGGTAAACATGATGTGCGTTTGAACCTTGTTATGGGTGGCCTCGGCGAGTGTAAGATGAAAATCGGCATCTTCTTTCTCCAGATATCGACCGTTTTCTTCCAGATTGATCCGCATCGCCTCGACATACCCCTCCAGACGCTCGATATCCGCCGGGGTGGCTCTTCTTGCGGCGTGGAAGGCGTTCCATGCTTCCAGTGCCTTGCGAACTTCGATGATTTCAAAAACGATGCTGAAATCGTCTTTGAGCAGTTCATGGAGGGGATCCGCCATGCGGGCCGACATCAGCGACCGGACGATTGTGCGGTTCCCCTGGGTGGTCTCCAGAAAACCCATACCGACCAAAGATTTCAGTGCTTCTCGAATGGACGGGCGGCTGACGCTCAATAGCTTCATCAGCTCCCTTTCCGGAGGCAGCGGGTCTCCCGGTTTCAGATTTCCGTCCAGGATGAGCTTCTTTATCTGAAGCACGATCTTTGAAGAGATTTTTTCCTGTTTAATCGGTTTGAAGATCTGACTGTCCATTATACTTTACAATCCTTTGGCCTGACCATATTACCATTCGCCAGACGAGTCTTAATAACAAGATGATCGCAGGATGTCAAATCAATTGTGTGAGAACTTTTCTCACATCTTTTCGAGTGTAAAAGAGTCAGGAGTGCTCTTTTCGGGTCCTTCACCGGGTACGATATAGAATAAGGTGGAGATGGCCGGCTCCCGTCTATGCTTTCGGAAAAAACGCTTGACAATCGACGAGAATTGCTGATAGAGCCATACTGTAATATGGTCTTACCAACTAAAGGGCACGAAAAAATTCGGATGGAGGGAGTATGGCCAAATTTTTCGAATATCAGGGAAAGGCGTATTTTAAAAAAGCCGGTATTCCCATCCCAAAGGGCGAACCGGCCAAAACACCTGAAGAAGCCAGAACAATTGCCCGAAAAATCGACGGGCCGGTCGTGGTCAAGGCTCAGGTATGGGCCGGAGGCAGAGGGAAATCGGGAGCGGTGAAATTTGCGGACACCCCGGATGAAGCCGCTCGGGCTGCCGGGGAAATCCTTGGAATGAGGGTCAAAAACCTGGAAGTAAAAGAAGTTCTGGTGGAAGAAAAGCTGAAGATCGCCCAGGAATTTTATGCCGGCATCATCATCAATTCCGCCAGATCCGTCAGAGGCCCGGTCCTTATGTTCAGTCCTGCGGGGGGGATGGATATCGAGTCTGTACCCGAAGACAAGATCGCCATGAGAAACGTGGACATCATTCGAGGTCTCCGTCCGTATGACACCCTGAACATCGTGAGATCCATGGGGATCAAAGGGGATGCCCTCCGGCAGCTTTCCGATATCGTTTACAAACTCTACGGCGTGTTCAGAAGATACGACTGCCGGACGGTGGAAATCAATCCCCTGGTTCTCACCGAAGACGGCAAAGCCATTGCCGCGGACTGCAAGTTCCAGGTCGACGACCAGGCGATCTTCAGGCAGCGTGAGCTCGGCATCAAAGTCGGCCGGGAATTCGTCAAAGAACCGACGGAATTCGACCTGATGGCATGGAAGTTCGAAGAGGCCGACTTCCGCGGCACCAGTTATTGCGCCGAAATGGCCTCCCCCGAAGAATTGAAAAAGGGCGGTTTCGTGGGGTACCACGGAATCGGCGGCGGTGCAGCCATTCTGGGGGTGGATGCCTTGAACAAAGTTGGACTCAAAGTCGCCGATTACGCCGACACCAGCGGCAACCCCACCGCCTCAAAAGTCTACCGGGTGGCCAAAATCATTTTGTCCCAGCCGAGTATCGAAGGCTATTTTCTCGCCGGATTCATGATGGCAAACCAGGAACAATGGCACCATGCGCACGGACTGGTGAAGGCGCTTCGCGAAGAGCTCCCGAAGCGGCCCGGTTTTCCCGTCGTTCTTCTGCTTTGCGGAAACAAGGAGAAGGAATCTCAGGAGATCCTCAAGGAGGGCCTTGCGGATCTGCCGGCCAGGATCGAAATCTACGATCGAAAACATGTCTATGACGCGAAGTTTTTAGCCAACCGGTTCCGTACTCTGGTGGATGAGTATCGAGCGGAACAGGGTAAACAGGGAGGGGCTTGACCATGGAATTTTTTGAACAGACCATCAAAGTGATTATCGATGACGAAAAATGCAAGGGCTGCACCACCCATGTTTGTGTGGAGGCCTGCAAAAAATTCGATCGCGGGATCCTTGTTCTCAAAAAAGACGGGCTGCCCGGGGTCGTCGATACCCCCCAAGAGCTCGCACGGAAAGGGACCGAATGCCTCGCCTGCGAGTACGAATGCTGGTTTAGAGGAAACAAGGCGATCACCATCGAGGCGCCGATCGAGGGACTCGATGAATACCGGAAAAAGCATGGAACTGCGTAACAGGGGGCAACTATGTCGATACTATTGGATGAAAAGACAACGGTCATAGTCCAGGGAATCACTGGCCGGGAAGGATCCCTCCGGACCAAATTCATGAAGGAATACGGAACCAAAGTCGTTGCCGGCGTCACACCCGGACGCGGCGGCCAGGACGTCCACGGCATTCCCGTATACGATACGGTTCAGGAAGCCGTCGAAAAACACGGGCCGGTGGATGCCAGCGTGGCCTTCATCCCGGGGCCGCTGCTGAAGTGGGCGGTTCTCGAGGCGATCGACTCCGGCATCAAATTCATCGTCCCCCCGGTTGAACGCGTTCCGGTCCACGACGTCATGGAGATGGTCGCCGTTGCGCAAAAAGAAGGAGTCAGGCTTTTGGGCCCCGGCAGTCTGGGTGTCATCAGTCCGGGGAAGGCGGTCATGGGATGGCTGGGAGGGAGCGCAGACTGGGCAAGCATGTTGTTCAAACCGGGACCCGTCGGCGTGATCTCCCGCAGCGGCGGTCAATCCGGCACCGTCCCGTGGGTTCTCCTGGTGGAGGGCCTGGGGATCAGCACCGCCCTTCATATCGGAACGGAGCCGGTGCTCGGGCAGTCGATGTCCGATATTCTGCCGCTTTTTGAAAATGACGAACAGACCAAGGCGGTCGCGGTTTTCGGCGAAATCGGCGGCACGCTCGAAGAGGAGGCGGCAGAGACGGTGGCCGGCGGGAGGTTCACCAAGCCCCTGGTCGTCTTCATTGCAGGCGCCTGGGCTCCTGAAGGGATGCGCTTTTCCCATGCCAGCAGCATTGTGGAAAGAGGGAAAGGCTCGGCCAAGAGCAAAATCCAGGCCCTGACCAAAGCGGGCGCCCATGTCGTGGACAGCCCGGAAGAAATCGCACCGCTGATTAAAAAACTCATCAATGCGTAACTCAAATCGGAATGTTGGAATAATGGGAGTTTGGAATTCATCACTCCATCATTCCATTCCCATTTTGGAGGTTTCGGGTTTCAGGTGTCAGGTTTCGGGTGTTTCGTACTGGGAGCACGCCTGAACACTGAAGGCCTGAACGCTGAACACTGAACGCTGAACACTCTAACTCAATCGATAAGGAGGAAACGACCATGCCCGTAATGAGATCCGTATTCTACGTTCCAAGCAACAACGATAAGATGGTGGAAAAGGCCCCGACCATCGCCTGCGACGTTTTGACACTCGATTTGGAAGACTCGGTCCCTCCCGCGGAAAAAGCGAAGGGACGGGAGATGATTCAAAAATATCTGAAAACCAGCCGAAAGGATCAGTCTTCTCCGAATCTCTACGTCCGCATCAACAACTGGGAGACCAAGATGACAAACGACGACCTCGAAGCCATCGTTCACCCGGGGTTAAACGGGGTCTGCCTGGCCAAATGCGGGCATCCGGACAATGTCCGGCGGTTGGACTGGAAGCTTGAAGAACTCGAACAGCGAAGAGGAATGAAGGTCGGATCCGTCGGCATCCAGCTTCTGATCGAAACCGCAAAAGGCGTCATCAATGCTTATCCGTCGGCGGCAGCAAGCCCCAGAGTAAATTCATTGATCTTCGGAGCCGTAGACTACACCAAGGATATGCGGGTCACGCTCACATCCGAGGGCGTCGAACAGATCTACGCCCGCTACCATACGGCGGTTGCAGCCAGGGCCGCCGGCTGTACCGCCATCGACTGTCCGTTTGTGGCATTCAAGGACGCCGAGGCATTCGAAAAAAGCACCCGGGAAGGGCGTCAGATGGGCTATGAAGGCCGGATGCTGATTCACCCGAGCCAGATCGAACCCTCTCATACAATATATACGCCTTCTGCAGGGGAAGTGGAATGGGCGGAAGGAGTGAAAAAAGTATTTGAAGAAGAGGGAATCGCCAAAGGAGCGGCAGCGGTAAGCTACAAAGGGAAAATGGTCGACACCCCGGTTTATGAGAATGCGCTGACGATTCTGCGGACCATGGAAGAGATCAAGGCCGCCGAGGCAAAGATCAAGAAGTAGTAGTCGGAGGGCGCCTTACGGCGCCCTCCTAAATTCGAAATCCGAATATCGAAATTCGAAACAAATTCAAATGACCGAAATTCAAAATCCTAAATCCCTCCGCAGCCGGTCCATCGAGCGCACACACTTCGTTTCGGCTTCGCGTTTTGGGTATTCGGATTTCGGATTTGTTTCGTATTTCGAATTTCGTGCTTCGAATTTCCGGATGGAGCGGATGCGGCACAAGGAAAACTAAGCTGCAGAAAAAGCGATATAAACGGAGAACCGCATGGAAAAGATGGATCTGATCCGGCGCCTGCAGGAAATCGCCGGCGCCGAGAACGTCCTGTCATCGGAGATGGATCTAACCCTGTACAGCTATGACGCATCCCTGGACAAGGGGATGCCGGATGTCGTCGTACTGCCCGATTCAACCGAAGAAGTTTCAAAAATCATGGCCTTGGCCCACAGAGAAAAGATTCCGATTCTGGGGCGTGGATCCGGGACCAATCTGACCGGCGGCACCATCCCGACCCGGGGCGGGATCGTCGTACACTTTTCGCGGATGAACCGGATTCTCAAACTCGATTATGAAAACCGGACCGCCACGGTGGAGCCCGGAGTCATCACCCTCGATCTGCAGAACAGAGTCCTCAAGGATGGCTATATCTACCAGCCCGATCCGGCCAGCCAGAAAGTTTCCACCCTGGGCGGAAACGTAGGCGAAAACTCCGGCGGTCCGCATTGTTTGAAGTACGGTGTCACCTCCAACCACGTTCAAGGCCTCGAGGTGGTCCTCCCCGACGGGACCGTGATTCAGACCGGCGGCGAATCGCGGGACAACCCCGGCTACGACCTCTCCGGCCTTTTTGTCGGCAGCGAAGGCACCATCGGACTGGTGACCAAAATCATCCTGAAACTGGAAAGAGCGCCGGAAGCCGTAAAAACCATGCTGGCCATCTTTGAAACCATCGAGGACGGCGCCAACACGGTTTCGGCAATCATCGCCGAGGGAATCATTCCCGCCACCCTGGAAATGATGGACAACACGGTCATGCGGGCCGTCGAAGCGACCATCAGGGTCGGGTATCCCCTGGATGCCGCAGCCGTTCTGATCATCGAGCTGGACGGTTTGCCCGAGGGAATGGAAGAAAAAGCGCTTATGATCATGGAAATCTGCAAACAGAATCACGTCCGAGAAGTCAAGCTGGCAAAAAGCGAGGCCGAACGGACGATACTATGGGCCGGCCGCAAGGGAGCATTCGGATCCGTGGGTCAGGTCAGACCCAGCTATCTTTGCTGCGACGGGACTGTGCCCCGCACCAAGCTTCCGGAAGTCCTGAGCAAAGTCATCGAAATCGGCAAAAAATACAACCTCCCCATCGGCAATGTTTTTCATGCCGGCGACGGCAATCTGCACCCCCTGATCATGTTCGATGAACGCGATTCCGATGAGAAACAGCGGGTGCTCAAGGCCTCTACCGAAATTCTGAAGCTGTGCGCCGACGCGGGCGGAACCATCAGCGGCGAGCATGGCGTCGGGCTGGAGAAACTCAAGGAAACCCGTTTCATCTTCAATGAGAGCGATCTCCAGCTTGAGCGCGACATCAAATCCGCTTTCGACGACGGAAATATTTTGAATCCCGGCAAGATGTTTCCGGAAGCGGAAAATACCTCCCGGGCTGCCCAACACTAACCTGTACTGAAAGCAAGGAGTCTTCCCGTGGCAGATTCAACGGTAAGTTTGGCGAAATTAACGGAAAAAATCGGTCGAAGCTTCGTTAAAACCGACGCGGAAACCGTTGCGCAATACGCCGTCGACGGATTCATGCCGGCTGCGGTGATTTTTCCTAAAAATACTTCGGAAGTATCCGACATCATAAAATATGCGAATCAGAATCATCTGGCGGTCGTTCCCTGGGGCAGCGGCTCCAAGATCCGGATGGGAAATCCCCCTGAAAAACTTGACCTGGTGGTCTGCACCCGGCGGATGAACCACATGCTGGACGTTGACACCCAGAATCTGACCATCACGGTGGAAGCGGGCGTCAAGCTCAGAGACATCCAGGCCCGGCTGGCAACCGAAGAAGACCGCTGCTATCTGCCTCTGGAAGACCTGAATGTCGCCAGCGATGAAATCATCTGCTCGGACCGTTCCCACAGCGGCTGCTTCATTCCGCTCGATCCGCCCGGCAGCGAGAAAACGACCATTGGCGGCGTCGTCGCCGCCAATGCCAGCGGCCCCCGGCGTCTCTTATACAATCTCCCGCGCGACATCATCCTGGGCGTCCGGTTCGTAACCCCCCAGGGCTCCGTTCCGGGCTCCGGCGGGAAAACGGTCAAAAACGTTTCCGGCTACGACGTCTCCAAGCTCATGGTGGGTTCCATGGGAAGCCTGGGAATCATTACTGAAATGACGTTTCGCCTGATGCCGCTGCCCGAGAAGATGAAAACGCTCCTTCTGGGTTTCTCTTCGTTTTCCGCCGCCCATGGTTTCGTCCAGGCCCTTCTGAAAACAACTCTTCTCCCTGCCGCCGTCGAAACCATGAACGCGGCTGAGTACGATCACCTCGGATTCATGGGCGCCCCGGATTTTTCACCCGGCCGGTTTGCCGTAGCGATTGCGCTGGAAGCATTTGCTCCGGCCGTCGATCGCATGGAGAGGGAAGCAGCTCAAATCGCCCACAACAACGGAGTCCTCTCCAGCGCCGTTTTCAGCGAACACCAACACCTTCGGTTCTGGCTGGCCGTCAGCGATCAAGACTCCCGTCTAGACGGCCGATATGAGGGCCTGATCCGGGCTAAAGTCAACTGCCGAATTTCACAATGGAAGGATATCGTCGAATTTGCAGACAGCGCCCTTTCCGCCGCCAAGATCCGACATACCCTGCGGGCCCATTCCGGCAGCGGCATCTGTCTGATCAATCTCCTGATGGATAAAGAAACCGACGGTCTGAAGCCGAAAGCTGTCTCCTTCCTGGAAGACTTACTGCAGCGGAGCCGCAAAGCCGGAGGGAACACGGTCATCCAGAATGCACCGACCGAGTTGAAACCGAAGCTGAAGATCTGGGGAGAAACCGGCTCTGACTTCACCGCCATGAAACGGCTGAAAAACCAATTGGATCCAAACGGCGTCATGTCGCCGGGACGCTTCGTCGGCGGGCTTTAATTCATCTTGAGTATAAAACGCGATGAGGTAAAATCGATATGAACATCGTCAAATTACGGAAACTGTCCTATGATGAAGTCGCAAAATGCAACCGATGCGGCTTCTGCCTGCCCAGTTGCCCGACCTATCTGATCAAAAAGAAGGAAGGTTTTTCTTCCAGGGGTCGCAACGCCATTACCCGGTTCGCCATCGAAAACAAACTGAAGTTAAACGAAGATACCGAAAATGCCATATTCACCTGCCTGGGCTGCGGCGCCTGTGAGGCGGTCTGCCTGTCCAGCGTCAAAACCAAGGAGCTGATTTTCCGCGATCGCGAATGCCAGGTCGGGGAAGGCTTTTATCCCAAAGTGGCCGCCCGCCTGGTCAAAACCCTGGAGGAAGCGAAAAACATCTCCGATGACGACCAGGAGGAGAGGGCCGAGTGGCAGGAGCTGATCAAGAACCTGCCGGAAGAAAACTTTGAAAAAGAAAAGGCCGAAGTTCTCTTCTTTGTCGGCTGCGTCGCCTCCTTCTTTCCGATGGTGCAGAAGATCCCGGCCAACATGGCCGCCATCATGAAAAGGGCGGGCGTCGATTTTACGATCCTGGGCGGCGAGGAATGGTGCTGCGGGTTTCCGCTCATCGGCGCCGGCATGCCGGAAAAGATAGAGCAGATGAAAGCGCACAACCTGAAAAAAGTCTCCGATGTCGGCGCTAAGAAAG
>QZKK01000207.1 GCA_003599475.1 Desulfobacteraceae bacterium | reverse complement strand
GCTTTCAAACGATTCGAAAAACGTCGTTTTCCGGTGCCTGGTAAAATCGATGAACTGATCCAAAATGACCAAGTCGCCTCTTCCGATCTCTTGCCTGAGGCTTCCGCATGCAGTGGTGGCAAGAATATGGGTTGCACCTGCTTCCTTCAGCGCGTGTATGTTGGCTCGATAGTTTACCCCGCTGGGACTGAGCTGATGCCGCTTTCCGTGCCTTGCCAGATGAATCACCCCGACACCTTCGATCTCTCCGACCGTCAGTTCGGAGGATGGGCTGCCAAAGGGCGTTTCCATGACGAGATCCTCTTTTTTATGAAAAAAACGAGGGTCGTCGAGACCGGATCCTCCGATTATACCGATTCTTGCCATCTCAGCATCCTTTCGTCCTCATTCAGAAAAATGTTTTGGGTCTCGATATCACGATCGCGTCCTGTCTTTCAATAGAAATGTCGTTCAGCACTCAAGGCGCTGCTTTCAGCCGGGTTCAAGAGTGATCACCGTTTCCCACTCCACGAATCCTCTCATCTTCTTGCTCTCTGGCTGCTGACATCTGACTTCTGAATTCCGATTTCTGAATTTGCCATCCGGGGGCCGTTGTGATAAAGAAACGGCATCGCCGGTGATCGGAAATCCGGAAGTTTGAGCAAGTAAGAGCAGAAATCTAAGACGTTCGACTGCGTCGCAAGGAAAGAGTTCGACCGATGAGCGTGGAAGGCGAAAAGATGCGGCCCATTTGGGTGGACCGGAAGAAGGGGGAAGTCAGAGTCATCGACCAGAGGAAGCTTCCTCATCGACTGGTGATCGAAGAGTTGAAAACGGTCGACGATACCATCCGGGCCATCCGGGAGATGTATGTCCGCGGTGCGCCGCTGATCGGCGTAACCGGTGCATACGGAGTCTATCTCGCAGCGGTTGCCTGCCGGAACCGCAACTCTCCGGAAGACTCCCTCAGGGAAGAATGCGACCGCCTGGTATCCGCACGGCCGACAGCGGTGAATCTTTCCTGGGCCGTCGATGCGGTTTTCGAAAAGATCCGAACCGTTTCCGATCCTTCGGGAAAGATCGAGGCCGCCCTGAGGGAAGCGGATCGCATCACCGAATGGGAGGCGGAAAACTGCAGGAAAATCGGTGAAAACGGGCTCCCGCTGATCGAGGCGATCCACCGGAAAAAAGACGGAAAGCCCGTAAATATTCTGACACACTGCAATGCAGGCTGGCTTGCATGCGTCGAATACGGGACGGCGACAGCCCCCGTCTATGCGGCATTCCGGGAGGGAATCGATCTTCATGTGTGGGTGGATGAAACACGGCCTCTGAACCAGGGAGCGCGGCTGACTGCCTGGGAACTTGGAAAAGAGGGGATCAAGCACACCGTCATCACCGACAATGCCGGGGGGCATCTGATGCAGCACGGGTTGGTCGATATCGTCATCACCGGAACCGATCGAACCACCTGCACGGGGGATGTGGCAAACAAGATCGGAACCTATCTGAAGGCGTTGGCTGCAAGGGATAACGAGATCCCCTTCTATGTGGCCCTGCCCTCGAGTACGTTCGACTGGAACATCCGGGACGGCATCGCAGAGATACCGATCGAGGAAAGGGACCCGGACGAAGTTCGTTATGTGGAGGGACTCGAAAACGGATCCCTGCACCGGGTGCTGGTCCCGCCCGCCGGCAGCCCGGCCGTCAATTTCGCCTTCGATGTGACGCCGGCCCGGCTGGTTTCCGGGTTCATCACGGAACGGGGGGTTTGCAGTGCGACCCGGGCCGACATCCTCCGGTTGTTCCCCGAGAAGGCGGGGGGAGAGTAGGCGGTAGACCGCTTGTTAGAAACTAAAAAAAATCCGAAATCCGAATATCGAAATCCGAAACAAATTCGAAAGCCAAAATCCGAATGACCAAAACCCGTTGTAAGTTTCATGCTTCGATCAAGTTGGCCGCCTCGGCCGCCAGCGGCCCGGCTGAACGCTGAACGCTGAACACTGAACGCTGAACACTTTTTATATGCTCACGGATCTCGAAAAAGCCATCGTCGCCGCCGTACAGGGGGATCTTCCGATCACGGAAAGGCCTTATCTGCAGATCGCGGAAAGACTCGGAATCGCTGAAGGGGTCCTTCTCGAAACACTTTCGGATCTCTGCCGGAAGGGTATCATCCGGCGATTCGGCGTCACTCTCAGGCACCAGAAATCCGGTTTCAAAGCAAATGCCATGGCCGCCTGGCAGGTGGAAGAATCCCGGATCGTCGAAGTCGGGAAGAAGATGGCCTCGTTCAGCGAAGTCTCTCACTGCTATCGGAGAAACCCGGCTCCCGGATGGCCCTATAACCTCTATACGATGGTGCATGCAAAAGATGAAGCCTCCGGCCGGGAAATCGTCCGGCGGATGTCCGAGGAGGCGGCCACCCCTTCTTATACCATCCTGTTCAGTCGAAAAGAGTTGAAGAAAACCTCGATGGAATACTTTCCAATCGATGACTTCGCAGGCGATCTCGTCAACGGTTCGATCGACGATGAAGAGTGATCGGCGCAGAGCCCGCAGCCTGCCGCATGTTCTTCTTGTCAATCCCTGGATTCACGATTTCTCCGCCTATGACTTTTGGGCGAAACCGCTCGGCTTGCTCGGTTTGGCGGCGATTCTCAGGAGCCACGACTACCGGGTCTCCTATATCGACTGCCTGGACCGGTTTCATCCCCGGGATCCCCGCAGGGATCGGATCGATTCGACGGATCTTCCCGTTCGCTGCGGCCGCGGGCCTTATCGAAAGACCCCGCTTCCCACACCCGCCTCCATTCCGGATGTTCCCAGGACCTTCTCCAGATACGGGATCCGCCCGGAGTGGTTCAGGGAGTCGCTTGAGGCCCTGCCGAAGCCGGATCTCATCCTGATTACATCCATGATGACCTACTGGTATCCCGGAATCCAGGAGACAATCGGCCATATCCGGGGTGTCTTTCCCGAGACCCCGATCGTACTCGGCGGAATTTACGCAAGTATCTGCACGGAACATGCGGTTTCCGTCTCGGGCGCGGACCGCGTCATCGGCGGACAGGCGGAAGGGGCCATACTCGATGTCGCGGCGGAATACACCGGTTTTTCCGCATCCCTGCGATTCGACCCGGAACTGCCGGATACGCATCCGTACCCGGCGCTCGATCTTCAGAGCCGAATTCCTTATATCCCTCTGCTGACTTCGAGGGGGTGTCCGTTCTCCTGCGTCTACTGCGCATCCCGATTTCTGAATCCGAAACGGACGCGTCGCACCCCGGAATCGGTGGTGGAGGAGATTCGATTCTGGCATCGAAGCTATGAAGCCGTCGATTTCGTCCTCTATGACGATGCGTTCCTGGCGGAGGCGGAAGCCCATGCGGTCCCCATTCTCGAAGGAATTTTGAATAGCGGCATGCGGCTGCGGTTCCACACCCCAAATGCCCTGCACATCCGAGGCATCACGCCTGAAATCGCCGGATTGATGTTTGGCGCGGGTTTCTCCACATTGCGCCTGGGCCTTGAGACCGCAGCCGCAAGAGAAGACGGAATGGATCGAAAAGCGACTGTCGAGGAGTTCCGATCCGCTGCCTCCTGCCTTCGAAATGCCGGCTTCAGAAAGGACCAGGTCGGGGCTTATCTGCTGGCGGGGCTTCCCGGGCAATCGCCGCAGACGATCCTGGAGTCGATCGAGGTCGTTCATCGGAGCGGCATCACCCCGGTACCGGCCTACTACTCCCCCATTCCAAAGACAGCCCTCTGGAAAGAGGCGCTGCAATCTTCCCGCTACGATCTTGCGTCCGACCCGATTTTTACCAACAAAGCGATCATGCCCTGCCAAAGGGAACCGTTCTCGTGGGAGATGATCAGCCGGTTGAAGAAGGCGGCCCGGGCGGAATCCGGATAATCCGGCCATCATCCGATCCTTCCTGCTCATCCGTTCGGGAATCGCAGGATTTGCGTTCCGAAATCAGCGATTTTGGGAAACGCTCGCAAAGATTGAAGAGAGATTGAAATTGTCCCGTACGGTTTTTGATGATATACACAGTTTGCAGCCGGAGGGATGGAATCATGGAATATTTCGCAATGTTCCATAGTTCCATGATTCCGACGAAATTCGATTCTGGTGAGGGGTGTAAAATGGATGCGGAACAAAAAGCGATTCTTCTTCACCCGGAAGACAACACCGTCACCGCCCTTGCGGACCTTAAACCGGGGCAGGCGGTGGCAACCGGCAGTGATGCGGCGAACGAACCGATCGTCATCCGACAGGAGATCCCCTATGCACACAAGTTTGCACGGGTGTTTATCCCGAAGGGGGCAGACATCAAGAAATACGGGGAGGTCATCGGGATCGCCGTTGCCGATATTCATCCGGGCGGTCATGTGCATGTGCACAATGTAGAAGGAAAGCGGGCACGGGAGGAATTTTTATGACATTTTCCGGTGTGGCGTTTATGGGGTTCAAACGGCCCGACGGCCGGGTCGGAGTCCGCAACTATCTCGGAATCCTGTCGACTGTGACTTGCGCCAACCAGGCGGCTCAGGACATCGGCCGGCATGTGGCGGGGGCGGCGGTGTTTACGCACCAGCAGGGGTGCGGGCTTCTGAGCAACGATCTTGCGATCGTCGAAAGGACGCTGATCAATCTGGGCCGCAATCCGAATCTTGGAGCCGTGCTGGTGGTCAGCCTCGGGTGCGAGGGGGTGGATGCCGAGCGGATCGCCCAAAGGATTGCCGAGACCGGGAAACCGGTCGAGCTGGTGAAGATCCAGCAGAGAGGCGGCTATTTCGGCGCTCTGAACGAGGCCGGGCTCAAGGCGCAGAAGCTTGCAGGCGCCGTATCGTCTTTTCAGCGGCAGCCGGCTTCAATCGACAGCCTCCGGCTGGGCATCAAATGCGGCGCCTCGGATCCAACCTCGGGACTGTCCTCCAATCCGGCGGTCGGCAAGGCCGTGGATCGACTGATCGAGGCGGGAGGCTCCGCCGTTTTCGGGGAGACCACGGAAGTGATCGGGGCCGAACACATCCTCGTCAAAAGGTGTGAAAACAAAGCGGTTTCCGAAAAGCTGCTTTCCGCCGTCCATTCCCTGGAAGAGCGGGTGCGGAAAAGCGGAGGCGATATGCGCGGGGGAAACCCCAGTGCCGGAAACATCGCCGCCGGGCTGACCACGATCGAGGAAAAATCCCTCGGTGCGATCGTAAAATCCGGTACGACGCCGATTCGAGACGTCCTGGCGTACGGCGAGTGTCCTCCTCCCGAAAAGGGGCTTTTTTTCGTCGATTCCCCCGGTCGAGAGCCGGAGATTCTTACCGCACTGGCGGCGGCAGGGTGCCAGATCATCCTCTTTTCGACCGGGATCGGCGCACCCCAGGGGTTTCCTTTCGTACCGGTGATAAAGATTTCCGGCAATCGAAAAACCGTAGAACGCCTGGTCGATTTCATCGATCTGGATGTATCCCAGGTTTTGCTCCGGGGGGAAACCCTGGAGGCGGCCGGAAATCGAATTCTCGAATTCGCCGTTCGAGTGGCACCGGGTGCCATGACCAAAGCGGAAGCCATCGGATACAGCGGATCGACCGCCATCTACCAGACGGGGCCGATCGTCTGATGAAAAGGAGAATTCCGGGCGATCTGTAGACCGGAGATTTTTCTTGACAAGCGGGTATTAATTATAGATACAATGTGATTAAATTGTGATTAAATCATCTTTTGCAAACCCGACAGGCCGATCGAATCGAAAAGATTCCGTGAAACTGAAACAGATCGAAATCGCAATCGAGAATTCCCCCGGGCGCCTCTATGAGGTGACCAAGGCCCTGGGAGAAGCGGGCATCAATCTCAGGGCGTTGAGCCTTGTGGACACGGGTGCATTCGGGCAGCTTCGATTGCTGGTTACGGATATCGCGGGCACCCGGCGGATCCTGATGCAGATGCAGATGCCGGCAAAGGTCACCGAAGTGGTTGCGGTGGAAATCGAAGACAAACCCGGCAGCCTGGCGAGGATGTTGAAACCGCTGACGGAAGCCGGCGTGGCCGTGCTCTATACCTATGCATTCGTCGGATTCACCAAACGCAGCGCCGTAATGATTTTCCGGTTCAGCGACAACGACAACGCAATCGAAATCCTGAAAAACAACGGGATGAAGCTTCTCGATGCCCGGGCCTTCGGAATTCTCGACACCAGCGGCTGATCTCCTCGTTCGCTCTTTTGCTGCGGCTCTTTTTGCACGGCCGATCAATCGGTTGCGGCTCCGTCTCCGTCATCCCCTGTTCAGATCCGCATAGGGAGGAAGTATGGGAAAAATAGCAGCCTTTCATCCCCGATCGTTTGCGGTGGTGGGCGCCGGTCCGGTCGGATGCATCGTCGCCGCCTTCCTTGCCAGAGCCGGTTACGAGGTGACCCTCTGCGACATCCTGCCGGAGCTTGTGGAACCGGCGCTGACCCGGGGAATCATCGTCGAGGGCTGCGAGAACATGTGTCAGCCCGTCTCCAGAGTGAATACCCAGGTCGACGAGCTCTGCTTCAATTCCCCCGATGTGATCATCATCACCGTCAAAGCCCATGCCCTTCCGCTTCTTGCCTCCGCCATAGAATCCTTTTACAGGGATGGGATGTATGTGGTCAGCTGGCAAAACGGCATCGACACCGAATACGAGCTGGCCAAAATCCTGGGGAAAAAGCCGGTGATGCGGGCTGTGGTCAACTACGGCTGCGGGTTGATGAATCCGGCGCATGTGAGCATGCCGTTTCACCATCCCCCCCACTTCATCCAGGAACTGGATCCGGAGTCGAGTCAGGCCGCAACCGCCATCGCCGAGTCGCTCACGAAGTGCGGGCTCACCACCTGCCATACGAAAGAAATCGTTTCCATGGTCTGGAGAAAGTCGATTCTCAACGCATGCATGAATCCGGTCTGCGCCGTAACCGGAAAGACGATGGCCGAGGCGATGGCAGACCCGATGGTTTTCGAAATCATCGACGCACTGGTTAAGGAGTGCGTAGGGGTCGCCAGGGCCAACGAGATATCGCTCGGCTGGGATTTTTACCCGTACGGTATGGAATACATGAAGAAAGCGGGAAACCACAAACCTTCCATGCGCATCGACATCGAAATGGGGCGCAGGACCGAAATCGATTTTATCAACGGGATGTTCGTCAAATACGGCAGTCAGGCAGGCGTCGAAACACCGTACAACAAAGTCTTCGTGGCGCTGGTCAAGGCCCTGGAGCGCAAATAGGGTTTGCAGATGGAGGAGAAGAGCGGATCACCCATAAAGGGGCTGCGTGCCACAGCGATATTGAAGAAGGTGATGGAATCCTACTTCAGAGAGCTGGACGCGGCAACGAAATCCGGTTCTCCCAAAGTCGCCTGGTGCACCAGCGTGGGGCCTGCCGAGCTGCTGCGGGGGATGGGCTTTCTCGTCTACTTTCCGGAAAACCACGGGGCGATGCTGGGGGCCTCCAGGATGGCCGCCGACCTGATTCCTTATGCCAATGCCGAGGGGTATTCTCCGGATATCTGTTCCTACCTGACCAGCGACATCGGCGCCTTTCTTCAAAAAAAAACCCCCCTTTTAAAAGGCTACAACATCTCATCGCCGCCGCGGCCGGATGTTCTGGTATTCAACACCAACCAGTGCAGGGATGTGAAGGACTGGATGTCCTGGTACGCCAGGCATTTCGATGCGCCCTTGATCGGCATACACACCCACCGGGATATCGGCGAGATCCGCAATTACCAGATCAAAGACATCGCCAGGCAGATCGAGGAGCTGATCCCCGCCCTGGAAGCGGTTTCCGGCCGGGAGTGCGACTTGGATCGGGTGAGGGAGGCCGTCGCGCTTTCCCGCCGCACCTCGCTGCTTTGGAAGGCCTGCCTGGAGACGGCCGCAGCCGTCCCGTCCCCGTGGACCTTTTTCGATGCCACCGTTCACATGGCGCCGGCGGTGGTTGCCCGAGGAACACAGGCGGGTGCGGACTATTATGAAAGGTTGCTGGAAGAGCTCAAGGAAAGGATCGAAGCCGGGGGGGGGGCGCTCGATCGCGAGAAACACCGCCTCTACTGGGAGGGGATGCCGATCTGGGGGAGACTCCGATCGCTCTCCGAGCTTTTCTCCGCTCTGAAAACCTCGGTGGTGGCCTCGACCTACTGCAATAGCTGGATCTTCGATCAGCTCGATCCGGAAGACCCCTTCGAAAGCATGGCCCGCGCATACACCGAGCTTTTCATCGTGCGGGATGAGCCGTACAAGGAAAGATACATCGAGAAGTGTTTCGATCTCTATCGATTCGACGGGATCCTGTTTCACGATGCCAAGACCTGCCCGTACAATACCAACAGCCGGTACGGGATGCCCGAGAGGCTGCGCAGCCGGCTGAAGATCCCTACACTTGTCATAAACGGAGATCTCAACGATCTGAGATGCTTCTCCGAAGAACAGACCCGAACCAATATCGAAGCCTTTATCGAACAGATGGAGGAATGAACGGGTTGCGGGTTACGGGTTGCGGGTTTCACGAAACTTAAGGGGTATAGCCTTTTTTTGCGTGAATCTTCGAGCTTCCTGAAATCCGAATTACCCAACGTTCAAAAACGCGAGAGTCAAGTAGGTGAATGTGATCGATATTAGATTTTGGACATCTGGATTTCGGTCATTTGAATTTGTTTCGGATTTCGGATTTCGGTATTCGGATTTCCGGCCGGGGCAGTTTGAGTAGAAATGGAAAATCCGGAAAGATCGGTAGGCTCCATGAAGACAAAGCCAAACAGCCGGCTCTATGTCGGCGTCGATGTAGGAGCATCCAGGACAAAAGTGGCGGTTCTCGATACCGGTAAAAACCTGGTGGGCCGCGCAGTGGCAAAATCGGGCATCGATTTTGCGGCGTCTGCCGAAACCTGCCTGGAATCGGCGCTCTCCATGGCGAAGGCATGCCGCTCAGATATCGCCGCTTCCGTTTCGACCGGCTATGGCCGGAAAAACATCTCCTTTGCACCGGAATCCAAAACCGAAATCGCCTGCCATGCTAAAGCCTGCTACCACCGGTTTCCCGAAGCGCTTACGATCGTCGATATCGGCGGGCAGGACAACAAGATCATCAAAGTCGATGAAAACGGCCGCAGGACGGGCTTCAAGATGAACCGGAAGTGCGCTGCAGGCACCGGAGCATTTCTGGAAGAAATGTCTCTGCGGCTGGACATCCCGTTGGATGCGATGGACGGTTTGGCTCGAAAAGCCTCCAAGCCGGTGGAACTCGGAAGCTACTGTACGGTTTTTTCGGCAACGGAGGTGTTGGAAAAGATCCGGCAGGGGGAGAAGATTTTCGACATCGTAAGCGGTCTTTTCATTTCGGTGGTCAAGCGCATCCTGGAAATGGATTCGCTGACCGATACGGTGGTCGTAAGCGGCGGGGTGGTCGCCTACAACCCCTGCCTGGCCGAAATGCTGGAAGAAAGAATCGGAAGACCCGTTCGGGTTCCCGAGCATCCCCAGTACTCGGGTGCCGTCGGGGCGGCTCTCTATGCGATCGAAATGAAGGAAGATCGTTGAACGTTGAAATCGTTGCACGATGGCAGAGGGCAGAAAGCATAGGGCAAAGAAACAGAAGTCTGAAGTCAGAGATCGGAAGTCGGAAAGAGCGAGAAGATCAGAAGCTTAGAAGGTAAGAAGCTTTAGATGGGAGCAACGCTCAACGTGCAACGATTTCAACGTGTAACGTCTAACGTCTAACGATTACGGAGGCGTTTTGAGATGACGACGAGCAAGTGGATGCATGCCGGAACCGTTTTAAAGATGAACGCCTTTCACTACCCTCAAAGACTGGGTTGGCAGGACAAATACAGGGAGTATTCCTTCGCGGAATGGAATGAACGGGCCTGCCGGTTCGGAAACGGTCTGAAGGGTATCGGCGTTGGCCGACAGGAAACCTTTGCGGTCATGGCCTACAACCGGGGCGAGTGGATGGATATCTATGCGGGCTGCGCAAAAGGAGGGCAGATCGCGGTCCCGGTCATGTTCCGGTTGGTGGGTCCGGAGATCGAATACATCCTCAAACATGCCGAATGCAAGGCGCTCATCGTCGAGAAGCCTTTTGTCGAACGGATCGATTCCATCCGAAACAGGCTTCCCATTCCACGAAACGCCTATGTCTATCTGGGCGAGCCGCCGGTACCGGCAGGATATATCGGCTACGAGGATCTGCTTTCGGGCGCATCCGGGAACGAACCCGGCCGGATGGTGGACGGAGACGATGCGTGGACGATCATGTATACTTCCGGGACCACCGGACGTCCGAAAGGGGTGGTCAGGACCCATGAGAGCAATCATGCCGAATACGTGCTGCACAACGTCAATCAGTGCGTTCGGCCCACTGACAAGGTGATGCTGGTGATGCCCATGTGTCACGTAAACTCCATCTTCTATTCCTTCCCCTACACGCTGCTGGGAGCTCCCGTATTTGTTTACAACATGGTCAGTTTCGATCCGGAAGATCTCCTGAAAACCATCCAGACGTATCGAATCACCTTCACATCGCTTGTGCCGACCCATTACATCATGATCCTTGCGCTCCCGGACGAAGTGAAGGAAAAATACGATGTCTCCTCCATCCGGCAGCTTCTGATCTCTTCTGCGCCGGCCCGCAAGGATTTGAAGCTTGCCATCATGGATTATTTCAAGAATGCGGAGTTGTGGGAGGCCTATGGGACCACCGAGGGCGGCCTGATCACCCTGCTGAGACCCGAGGACCAGTTCAAAAAGCTCGGCAGCATCGGCCGGGAAATTTTCGGAAGCGACCGGATCCGGATTCTCGATCAGATGCGGAAAGAGGTGCCCGACGGAGAGGTCGGCGAGATCTTCTACCGCACGCCGATGATGTTCAAGGAATATCTGAAGGATCCGGAGAAAACCCGCCTTGCCTTCGAAGGCGAGTGGTCGAGCGCCGGGGATATGGGGCGGCGGGATGAGGAAGGCTTCTATACGCTGGTCGACCGGAAGGCCAATATGATCATCACCGGCGGCGAAAATGTCTATCCGTCGGAGGTGGAAAACGTGCTCGGGGCTCACCCTGCCATCAAGGACATCGCCGTCATCGGGGTGCCGGATCGAAAATGGGGAGAAGCGATCAAGGCGGTGGTCGTGCTCCATCAGGACATTCCGCCCGGCGGCCGGATCGAAGAAGAAATTCTCTCCTTCAGCAAAGAGAAACTGGCCGGCTTCAAACGGCCGAAGAGCATCGCGTTTATCGGAGACGAGGAGATGCCAAGGACGGCAACCGGGAAAATCCTTCATCGGGTTCTCCGGGAAAGATACGGGGAAGGGATGTAGGGAGGAAGTCGGAAGAGCAGAAGGATAGAAGGAAAGAGGGAAAGAACTCGAGAAGTAAAGGACGGGTTCAACGTGTAACGTGCGACGTGCAACGACAAGGGGGAAATCGGCGACTCAACCGATCGACCATTCAAATAAGAACTTGCAGAGGTGAAGAATATGCTGACCAAGGCTTTTATCCCTTACAGCGGCTATTACAGCACTCCGTTTGCCCGGTGGCAGGGGAGCATGGCCAATGAACATTCCATCCGGCTTGCAGCCGCCACTTCGGGGAGGTGGCTGGCGGCAAAGGACTGGAATCCCCGCATCTTCGATTATCTTTTTTTGGGGATCACGATCGGACAACCCCAGTGGTTCTACGGCGGCCCATGGGCCGCGGCATTGATGGGGGCCGAATCGATTCCAGGGGTGATCGTCAGCCAGGCTTGCACCACATCCACCACCTGCATCTTTCAGGCCGGTGCCGGTATCGAAACCGGGGTCTTCGATAGTGCCTATTGCCTCATGACCGACCGGTGCTCGAACGGCCCGCATACCGTGTGGCCCAACCCGGCCGGGCCGGGAGGAGAGGTGCTCTCCGAAAACTGGATGATGGATAATTTCAACCGCGATCCCTGGGCAAAGGGAGCGATGATCGAAACCGCAGAAAATGTGGCAAGGGAAACGGGCATCACCCGGGAGCAGTGCGATGCGCTGGCGCTTCGAAGATACGAGCAGTACCGGAAATCTCTGGAAAGAGATCGCGCCTTTCAGAAGCGGTACCTGTTTCCTGCGGAGGTTGCGGTATCGAAGAAAAAAACAGTACTCGTGGAAGAAGATGAAGGGGTCATGGAAACCACCCGGGAGGGTCTTTCCGGTTTGCGGCCGGTTCTGACCGGCGGCGTTCACACGTTCGGGTCCCAGACCCATCCTGCCGACGGCAATTGCGCGGTGGTCGTCGCCACCCGGGACAGGGCCAAATCGCTGAGCTCGGATTCTGCAATCGAAATCCGGATCGTCTCTTATGGCTTCGCC
>QZKK01000239.1 GCA_003599475.1 Desulfobacteraceae bacterium | reverse complement strand
CTGCATCAATACCGTCGTGTAGGCCTCGGTTTTCCGTGTCGCCAACCGCACAAGCCCTGAACGGACCTCTTCCACGAGATCCTTGTAGTCGTCGTCCCACGTGCACCAGTCCCGGAGCATCGTCGCCTTGACCGTTTTGGACGTGGACAGCGGTCCGGGAGTCAGAAGCAGGTAGGGATTATCCGGCAATTGATTGACTTCCATTCGAATACCTCCATAAGATAGGACTATGGATGACCAATCCATGAATTCGTCCGGAGAAAGCGTTTTCCGGATGTCATTGCTTCTTCATAGAATTTTTCGAATATATAAGCAAAAGAATAATTATCATGTTTTCGATAACCGCAGTTTATCATTTACAGCTATCTGAAAAGCTCCGTTTCGAGTTTTCGGGTTTTCCCGTTTCTGCGGGATTCAGGTTTCAGATCCCGGTCTCATCTGACAGCTGAAACCCGACCACCTGAAACTGTGCATGCCTATCTTCTCACTGGCACTTTATGGAAAACCGCGTTATCGTTTATTGGTCACGCAGAACATGGGCAACATAAGGGAAAGGGAATCGAAATGGCTGGACTCCATCAATCCGAAGGAGACATCAACTTCTCCGACCGGCGAAGAAAATGGCAGGAAGAGCACCTCGATGCGGCAACCCGGGACCTCCTGCAGGAGGATGCCCGGTACTTTCTCCGGCAGTCGCTTTCGACCCCGTGTCTGAACGCCATGGCGCGGTGCGAAGGCATCTACATCGAAGACCTCCAGGGGCGCCGGTACATGGATTTCCATGGCAATAACGTCCACCAGGTCGGGTTTGCCAATCCGGAGGTGATCTCGGCCATCAAGGCCCAGCTCGATTCGCTTTCGTTTTCCACCCGGCGCTATACGAATCGGGTGGCCGTCGAATTTGCCAAAAAACTTTCGCAGATCGCCCCGGGGAATCTAAACAAGGTGCTCTTGTGCCCCGGCGGCACGGGGGCGATCGGCATGGCGCTCAAGCTTGCCCGGGCCGCGACCGGACGCCACAAGACGATCTCCATGTGGGACTCCTTCCACGGGGCTTCCCTGGATGCCGTCTCCATCGGGGGCGAGGCGCTTTTCCGCCAGAATGCGGGCCCGCTTCTGCCCGGCACCGAGCACGCGCCCCCGCCGGACGAGTATCGTTGCGTCTTCGGATGTCACGGCCGGGGAGGGTGTGATCTTACCTGCGCAAGATATGTGGAATACATGCTCGAAAAAGAGGGGGACGTCTCGGCCGTCGTTGCAGAGCCGATCCGAAGCACGCCTTACATCCCCAAGCCGGAATACTGGAAGACTATCCGCGAGGCATGCGACCGCCATGGGGCGCTGCTGATCTTCGACGAGATCCCGCACGCCCTCGGCCGCACGGGGAAGATGTTTACCTGCGAGAACTTCGGAGTGGTGCCGGACATCCTGGTGATCGGAAAAGGCCTGGGGGGCGGGATCTTTCCGCTGGCGGCACTGATTGCGCGCGAGGACCTCGATGTGGCTGCAGACCGGGCTCTCGGCCACTACACGCACGAAAAAAACCCGGTGGCCTGCGCGGCCGGGTTGGCCGCGATCGCCTATATCGAAAAAACCGGGCTGGTGGAGCATTCCGCGGAATTGGGCAGGAAAGCGCTTGAGCGGATGAAGGAGATGATGGATCGGCATCCGCTGATCGGAGACGTCCGGGGGCTGGGACTTTTCCTGGGAATCGAGCTGGTCAAAGACCGGGCCACCCGGGAGCGCGCATCAGATGAAGCGGAGGAAGTGATGTACCGGGCGCTTTCAAGAGGGTTGAGCTTCAAGCTGACCATGGGAAACATCCTCACCCTCACGCCGCCGCTCACCATCACCGAGGCGGAGTTAAACCGAGCGCTGGATATTATCGAGGATTGCCTCCGAGAGCTGGAGGCGTAGATCCGGGAGAGAGCCGGCCGCAACATGGATGAATGAGATTTCGACGATCGGATGCCGGTACAGGCAGGGGGTCCGCGCAGAACGGCATTCAGGGCAAATCGCTGCCGATCTAAATAACTTCTAAATCATCGATTTCAGTATCACCAGGTCGAGCTGGTCGGATGCATTCTTTGCCTGGTCCGAAACGTGGCCGATAGAATCCAGGCATAGCTTCAAATGGATCTTCTGGCTGAAGTCGATTCCCTTGTGCGTAAAGATATCACGGCTCAAATCCCATTCGATGATATCGACGTCCGATTCCTTGAGTCCGACCTCTTTGGCATGTTTCCGGGAAACCTCTATGGGGCATTCTCCTTTTAAAAAACCGAGAACCGATTTCTTCAGGGGATTGATGATGCCAAGGGACTCCTCGACCGCCTTGAGAAATGCATCTCTGAGATCTGCAGGAATCATGGGTCGCTGATTGAGAAAAAAATCACAGCAGCTTTCACCCGCGTTGGCAACCTCGTCGACGCTTTCGACCAGTCGATAGATATCTTCTCGAAGCCTCGGCAGATAAGCGCCCGCAAACAGCTTGTCCCGGATCTCGTAGCGGACCAGATCGGCGTTTGTCTCTATCGCATCGACTCTCTTGGCCAGCGCTTTTGCTTCTTTGATATCTTCCATGAGGTAGGTCCGAATTGCCTTTACGCCGGTTTTCAGACACTCCTCGACAATGTCGAGATGCTTGATGAGAAGTGCGGTGACTTCCTTTTCCTTTCTTGAAAAAAACATCGGCCCTCCTTCTCGATCTTTTTTTCGCTCTCTATTATGCTCCGGTGAGGGAAAAAGCAATGTAAATCCGCATCATCAAGTAAGAGAGCAGCCCGGTCGATATCGGGGTGGAGATCCATCCGATTCCGATTTCGATCAGGGTCCTTTTCCGAATGGTTCGGGTACCTTTGACAAATCCGATCCCGGCCACCCCGCCTACGGTGGCCTGAGAGGTGGACACCGGCACCCCCAACTGGGTAAAAAAGTGCACCGTCAAAGAGGCCGAAAGAGTCGAAACGAAGGCGGAGAATCCGTCCAGTTCGACGATTTTTTTCCCGACTGTCTCCATGACTTTTCTGCTGTAAGTCAGTACCCCGAAGGCGATGCTGAGACTCCCGATCAGTGCGGCTTCCATAGGGGTCAGAAGACCGGATCCTACATATACCCCTGTGACATTGGCGACGTTGTTGGCCCCCAGTGAGTAGGCGCCGTAGCATCCGGCAAAGAGCACGCCCAGGCGGATAAAGACCGTCCGCTTTGCAGGATTGAGCAGGACCCTCTCTAAAGCCTTCCCGATTATTGGATACAGAGCCGTGGTAAGAACCATGCCGCCGATAGGGGTCAGCACCCAGCAGAGAACGACCTTGATGAGGGGTGAAAAATCAGGGATTCCCGAAACCATGCCGACTCCCAGCACCGCTCCCATGATCGCCTGGGAGGCGGAGACAGGAAGGGACAGATAGGAAAATCCTGCCATGCAGATACCCGCTGCAAGAGTTGCGATAAACGCCCCCGTATGGCTCATTTTTGACATGTCGCCGACGATCCCCATGCTCTTGTAGCCTTCGAGCATGGCGCCAATGATCACGAAAATCGAAGTCAGGATGACGGCCGTCCGGTACCTGATCAGACTTGCCGCAACTCCGGTGCCGAATACATTGGCTGAATCATTGCTCCCCAGGCCCCAGCCCAGGAAGATGCCGCCGACCAGTTTCCACATGGATAGGACCTTCTCAGAATCGGGATAAGCGCACGATCGGGATTGATCCCTCCGCGGCAGTCCGCTTTTCCCGAAAAACGGCATCTGTTCCA
Organism: Desulfobacteraceae bacterium; assembly: GCA_003599475.1. The sequence continues at coordinate 8,600 of QZKK01000239.1, read as the reverse complement.
GAGAAGATGCCGTCCGATTTTCTGCCGCAGAAAGGCGAAACAACTGGGATATTTATATGAACGAGTTTCAACCGGCAAGTCAAATTAAATAATATTATATTGAAAATGAATTTAAGTTATACGGGTCTCACCCGAAGTCGGTGCAGCGACGGGGAGACATTTCAATCCTCTCTCCCTCGGCTACCGTATGACTCTTGTTTATGATTTCCATGATTTTAATTACCTTGTCTTGCATGAAAAACTGTGCTTAATGTTCAGTTCGACTCCTGGTTTTCTTTCCTTTTAACCATTTCAAATAGTTACAGGTTTTCATCTGGACATGCAGCAGAGGGTTTGTTATAAAATTGAAAGCTCGAAAAGAAAGGGGGGATGGACCGCACCGAATTTTCCAGAATGATCCACCAGATTGATCTAATTGATCCGAAGAACCGGCCCCAAGGGTCATGTCGCTTCGTCAACCGATCCGAATCAAACCGAATTCGATCCGAATCCGATCCAATCAAAGGAGGCACAAAATGAAACATAAGTCTCTGATCATTACGGCCTTTGCATCGATTCTTTTCTTCGGCCTTGTTCCCGGCAATCTTCAGGCAGCGGATACGATCAGTGCCTATATGGGAACCTCTCCCGAAAACAATCTCAAGATCGTCAATTTCATCAAGGACAAAACAGGCATAACGATCAACCAGACGTTTCAATCCTTCGGAGAGATCGAAGCCCGCGTAAAGGCGGAGGCTCCGAATTTCAATGCAGACATGGTCGCGGGCTGCGGCTCGCCCCTGGCCTTCATGGCCAAGAAAAATGGGTGGTCCGTTCCGTACGTATCCGAAGCCTGGAAGGGTACGTCCAATGTATTCATGGATCCGGAGGGGTACTGGTACAACTTCGCGAACTTCTCCTTCGTCCTGGTAGGCAACAAGGACCGGCTGGCCAAAGCCGGCTACAGCATGCCCAAGAGCTGGAAAGACCTCCTCGATCCGAAGTGGAAAAACGAAATCGTCATGCCGTCTCCGCTGAGCTCCGGTACGGCCAACATGATGCGGTATACTTTCCTTGCGCTCTACGGCGATGACGAGGGATGGAAATTCCTCTCGGACCTCGATAAGAATATCCATCACTACACCCGCAGCGGAAATGCCCCGACGGACCTCGTCGGCCGCGGGGAATTCATGCTGGGCATCACCTCCGACGAAAACGTCAAGAAGCGCCTCGATGACGGCTATCCCATCCTCTGGACCGTCCCCGAGGAGGGAACCGGATATGACGGCACCTTCGCTTTTATTCTAAAAGGAACGAAGAACCTCGATGTAACCAAGAAGGTGATCGATGCTTTGGGCACAAAGGAATTCAGCGCGGTCATGGCCGATATCGGCTATGTCACGCCTCGACCTGCCCCGAACAAACTCTATGGGGATACGCTTCCCAAATTCGTCAAGATCGATCTGGCCAAGGCGGCCGAGGATCGCCCCAAAAATAACGAAATCTGGAAACAGAAGTTCAGAACCGAGGCGAAATAGCCTTCTTCGGGAATTCTTTTCCGTACAGGAGAAAGATGGCGACAGCAGAGCTACCGGTAAGACTGCAACCAAGCCGCAGCCGCGGGGTGAGGGGTTTTCTCACCACCCATTCGATCCACCTCTTGGCTGCTTTTCTGTTTCTGCTGCTCGCCTTCTTTCTCCTCTATCCCATCATCGCTGTCCTCATCAAGAGCTTGCGGGGCCCCTCCGGATTCACCCTGGAATATTACAGGGCGTTCTTCAGTAAAAGCTACTATTACCAGTCGTTATATAACACGCTCCTGCTGGGGATCATCAATACCGCGGTCTGCCTCGTCATCGGATTCTGCATCGCCTACATGACAACCCGCGGTCCATGGATCCTGCGAAAGCCGCTGAAGATCATCGCCCTGGTCCCCCTGATTGCACCGCCTTACCTTTTCGCCCTCTCCCTGATCATTCTCTTCGGTCGAAACGGGCTCGTCACCCGGATGCTCGATCTCCACTGGGAGCTTTACGGCTTCACCGGAGTCGTCATCTCCCAGACATTGGCCTTCATTCCGCTTGCCTTCATCATGATCGAAAGTACGCTGATGTCGCTCAACCCCAACCTCGAAGAGAGCGCCTACGACCTGGGTGCATCGGAAGCGACCATCCTACGCACGATCACCATTCCGCTCCTTGCGCCGGGGCTTCTCAAGGCGGCCCTGCTGATCTTTGTCATGACCATCGCCGAATTCGGCAATGCGGCCATTCTGGGCGGCAGGACCCCCTTTCTGGCGCCGGATACCTACACGATGATCACGGGAGAATCCGATTTCAACATGGGGAGCGTGCTTTCGGTCGTCATGATCGCCCCCTGCATCGTCATCTTCTTCGTCCATAACTACCTGCTGGAGGGAAAGAAATTCACCACGATCGGGGGAAAACCGGTCGCATCGGAGCCAAGAAGGATGACGCCTCTGATCAAGATCCCCTTCCTGATCGTCACCGTAGTTTCAGCCGGAGCGATTTTTGTCTGCTTTGCGGTCGTTTTCGTTGCATCCTTCTATAAAATCCTCGGGGTCACGCACAATGCCGTCTTGTCCAACTACCTCGACTTCACTTCCAATCAGGCGATTTACAACAGCATCCGCGTCAGTTTCGTAGCCGCCGTCATCGGAGCCGCCATGGGCGTTCTGCTGGCCTATGTCATCGTCCGGGGTAAATTTTTCGGGCGCAGCCTCATCGAGATGGTTTCGCTTTCCGGGTTCGCCCTTCCGGGGACCGTTCTCGGCATCGGTTATCTTCTGGCTTTCAGTGCGCCCCCGCTGAAGCTGACGGGCGGGATCATGATCCTCGCCCTCAACTGCGTCTTCCGCTTTCTTGCCGTCGGTGTGGAGGCGGGAATCAGCAAACTCCACCAGATCCATATCGAAATCGAAGAAGCCTCCTCGGATCTCGGGGCCAGCCTCTTTACGACCTTTTACAAGATCGTTCTTCCCATCATGTTTCCAGCCTTCATCGCCGGGTTCATCTACACCTTCATGACGGCGATCGTCTCCTTGAGTGCGGTCGTCTTCCTTGTCAGCCCGGGCTTCGAGCTGGCCGCGGTGAAGATCTTCGACGCAGCCGTTTACGGTGAAGTCGGCATGGCCTCCGCAACGACCATGAAGCTCGTCCTGATCGTCATGATCTGCATGATGATCATGAATTACATCAGCCGGAGAACCAAAATGGGCGGCGGCCTGGAGAAGAAAGGGGTTGCGTGATCGATGAATGATGTGCATCCAAATGAAGAACCGATGTTGATCTTAAAAGACATCCATAAGTTCTATGGAAGAAGCGAAGTGCTCAAGGGGGTCTCGCTGGAGGTGAAAAGGGGCGAGCTGGTTACGTTCGTCGGGCCGAGCGGGTGCGGAAAGACGACCCTTCTGCGGCTGATCGGCGGTTTCACCGAAATCAGTGCGGGGGATATCATTCTCGACGGCCGGAAAATCAACGATCTTCCTCCCAACCTTCGGGATACGAGGATCTGCTTTCAGAATTATGCCCTCTTTCCTCATATGACGGTTGCGGAAAACGTCGGCTACGGCTTGAAGATCAGTAAATGGCCGAAGGAAAAGATCAAGGCGAGGGTCCGGGAGCTCTTGGAGATGGTGGAACTGGAGGCGTTTTCGGACCGGATGATCGACCGGCTGAGCGGCGGTCAGCAGCAGCGCGTCGCCTTTGCCAGGGCGCTCAGCCTTGAACCGAAGGTGCTTCTGCTGGATGAGCCCCTCTCCAATCTCGATGCGAACCTGAGGCTCATCATGCGCGAGGAGATCCGCAAGCTTCAGGAAAGGCTTCATATCACCACCGTGTTTGTGACGCATGACCAGTTCGAGGCCATGGCCATTTCCGACCGCCTGGTCGTATTGAGGGACGGCAGAATCGAGCAGATCGGAACACCGATCGAAATCTACGAGAGGCCGGCAAACGAATTCATCGCCGCATTCGTCGGCTACGTCAACTTCATGGACGGCACGGTCGAATCGATCGATGAGGAAACGAGAACTGCCGTCATCGACACGGAAAACGGCAGGCTGGAAATCAACCTCCGGCAGGAGGAAATCCGAAGAGGCGATGACGTGCTGATGGTCATCCGGCCGGAGAGTGTCATCCTTTCGCTCCCCTGCGGAGCCAGCCGGAGGAATGTCCTCAGTGGAACGCTGAAATCCTATATGTATGCGGGGTCTATCGCGAAGTGCACGGTGACCGTCGGCGAAAGGACCATGGTCATCGACCAGTACAACCCGCGGGATGCGCAGCGGTACCGGAATGCGGCGGAGATCGAAATCGAAGTCCCCAGGAATGTTCATCTTTTAAGAAAGAAAAAGAAAGCATGATGCGCATCGATTCCCGCTGGAGAAGAACATGATCCGGTGCGGAGAGCTGTTCGATGTATTCGGCAGAAAGGGGATCACTTTTTTCACGGGAGTCCCCGATTCGACTCTCAAGGACTGGATGGCGTATCTGGCCGCCAACCACGGAAAGGGGCTTACAAACATTGCGGCCTGCAACGAATGCGAGGCCGTCGCCCTGGCGGCGGGGTATCACCTTGCGACCGGCGGGGTCGGGGTTGTCTACATGCAAAACTCCGGGGAGGGGAAAGCGGTCAATCCGCTGACCTCCCTCTGCGATCCGGAAGTCTATTCGATTCCTCTGATCATGATGATCGGCTGGAGGGGGGAGCCCGGAAAAACCGATGAACCGCAGCATCGAAAGATGGGGAGGATCACGCTTCCCCTGCTTGAAACCCTGGAGGTGCCTTTTCAAATCCTTCCGGATGGAATCGATCCGGCCGAAAAAGCTGTTTCCGATCTGATCCGAACCGCCGGAGAGATGAAAATGCCTGTTGCGATGATCATCAGACCCGGCACTTTCGAAAAATTCGATCCGGAGAACACAACCCCAGCCGGTTCACCCCGTGAATATCCGATGAAGCGGGAGGAGGCGATCCGGATCCTCCTCGAAAACCTTTCCGGGGATGAAATCATCGTATCGACCACCGGAAAGACATCGAGAGAGCTGTACGAGCAGAGAATCCGCAGGGGGGAGAAGCCGAAAGACTTCTATACCGTCGGGTCGATGGGGTGTGCAGCATCGATCGCCAATGCGATCGCTCTCTTCAGGAAAGAAAGAAGGATCGTCGTCTTCGACGGAGACGGCGCGGCTCTCATGCAGATGGGCTCGCTTGCCACGGTGGGCTACTACCATGCGGAAAACCTCTGGCACATCCTCTTTGACAACAACAGCTATGAATCGACCGGGGGACAGCCGACGACCGCCTCGAAGGTGGACTTCGAAAAAATCGCGCTCGGGTGCAATTACGAAAATGCGGCAACCGTAGCGACCGAAGCTGCATTGCGAGACGAAATCGATCGCTTGAAAGGAATCAAAGGCCCCCACATGACGATCGTGAAGGTGAAAACCGGGTCGAGAAAGGATCTCGGCCGGCCGACCCAGACTCCCGCCGAAAACAAGAGGGATTTTACAGCTCTGCTGAGCGCATGAGGGAAGCCGCCCCGGCGAACCTTGTTAGAAACTACATAAAATACGAAACCCGAATCTCGAAATCCGAAACAAATTAAAAACAAATCCGAAACTCAAAATCCAAAATATACAAAAACTTATCAGTTTCTGGTTCGATCAAACTGGGCGCTTCAGCTATCCAGAATCCAGCATCAAGCATCCAGTGGCCAGCGGCAGGGCTCGTGTGAAACTTCACCAATCACCCCCACCCTGAACCCTCCTCCGTCGTTTCCAATCCGCCCCACCTCGATCCTCCCTCAAAATTGCCGATTCATGGAGGCGGGGGATCTATGGTATAAACAAAACATCTTCTCATCCGGAGTCTCACGTATGAACCGATGGTTTCAGAACCGAAGCATCCTGTTCAAACTGCTGACCGGGGGTGTCGGAACGCTTCTCTTAACGGCCCTCCTCTGGTTTGCGGCCATGGTCTATTTTTTCGGGTACAGCGATAGATCCGACCGGATTCAGACCCTTGCCGACAGCATCACGATCCGGATGCAGTCGGCCAGAGTCGCCGAGAAAAATTTTGTCATCCGGGATCTTCAAAAGGAGGAGTTTTTCAAGACGGGCGGTTCGACCTACCTGGAAGAGCATCGTCATCATCTCTTATCCGCGCGCGAAGAGATCATGGAGCTGATCCGGTTGTCGTCCGGCGGAGCCAGGAAATCGGCCGAAAACCTGCTCCGGCTTGTAGACGAGTACAATGTATTGACTTCCGCTATGGTGGCCGCCTACCGGGAAAGGGGGTTCAAGGACTGGGGGCTTTTGGGACAATGGCGACTTGCCATACACGATTTCGAACGGAGCGTGGCCGTAATGAATCGACCCGACCTCCAGGAAGACCTCCTCCAGCTTCGCCGCCACGAGAAAGACTATCTACTGAGGGGGGAGGGGGATTATATCGAAGGCATCCGGCAACAATTAGCCCGTCTGCGGAGCCGGATCTCTGAAATCCGGGACCTCCTCGTGCCGAAGATGCTCCAGGAGCTCGATGCCTATGAAACCGCATTCAAGCAATATATGGTAATCGAAGAGAAGATCGGCCGGACGGATCAGGAAGGTCTCCAGCTACAGTTCATCCACATGGCGATGCAGATGAAGCCGGTCATCGACCGGTTTCTTGCCGAGGCGCACCGTGGCAAGTATGAGGCACGCCGCGACTTACTGGTTGTAGCCGTCTTCATCTATCTTTTCGGGATCGGTCTGGGGAGCATCATCTTCTATTTTTTCGCACGCTCGATCTCTTCCACACTCGTAGAGTTGAAAAATGCGGCGCTGATCGTCGGGAGGGGCCGGTTCGACACCCGGATTGCCATACAGTCAAAGGATGAGATCGGCATTGTGGCAGACGCTTTCAACAAGATGACCGAGGATCTCAACCGCGTGACGGTTACCAAAAACTACGTGGATAAGATCATCCGGTCCATGGCAGACATGCTGATCGTTACGGATCCGGATTTGACGATCAGAACGACAAATCCCGCCGCCCTCGAACTTCTCGGCTATCGAGAAGAGGAACTCGCGGGCCGGCCGCTTTACCGGGTGTTCGGAGAAAGCGCAGGCCGGGACACGCTCGTTCGACAGATCGCCCGGCAGGAATATATCAGAAACATCGAAACGGTCTATGCCCACAAGAACGGCGGTGAAATACCGGTGATGTTTTCCAGTTCGGCCATGCGGGAAGAGAACGGCTCCCTCCAGGGCATCGTCTGCCTGGCTCAGGACAATACCGAGCGGAAAAAGACGGAAGATGCCTTGAAGAAGTCACAGAAGGAGCTCCGGCTTCTGTCCGCTAAGATTTTGAGCGCTCAGGAGGATGAACGGAAGCGGGTTGCCCGGGAGCTTCACGACGGCATCGGGCAGGCGTTGACCGGGATCAAATTCTGCGTGGAAAACGGCATCCGGATGTTCAAAGACGATTCCGATTCGCCCCCCGTCAAGGCGGTGAAAGCGGCTGTTCCCATCATCCAGAACACGATCGAAGAGACCCGCAGGATCGCGGCCGGGCTGAGGCCTTCTTCGCTGGACGACCTGGGGATCGTCGAAACCATCCTCTGGTTCTGCCAGCAGTTTCGAACCATCTATTCGGGCATTTGCATCGAAAGCCATGTGGATATCGACGAATCTCTGCTCTCGGATCCGATGAGGACGGCTGTATACAGAATCCTGCAGGAAGCCTTCAACAATGTCGCCAAGCACAGCGGGGCCGACACGATCCGTCTCCGCCTGGGCCGGATCGAGGATGAAATCGAACTGGTCATCGAGGATAACGGAACCGGATTTACCATTGAAAAGGATACGTTGAAGGAGGATACGGACCGGGGGTTCGGACTGGCCAGCATGAAAGAACGCGCGGAGCTTTCGGGCGGGCGGCTCGACATCGAATCCAGGCCCGGGAAAGGCACCCTCATCCGGGCTCTCTGGCCGGCTATTTGCTAAGCTTTACTTATCCACCAGCCCCTCTTTGAGGGCCAGCGTGGTCAGAGCGGATATGCTGTGGAGGTTCAGCTTCTTCATGATGTTGGCTCTGTGCTTATCGACGGTGTTTACGCTGATGAAGAGATAATCGGCGATATCCTTGCTTTTGTACCCCTCTGCGACCAGCTTGAAAATCTCGAGCTCCCGAGGCGTAAGTGTGGACAGCCGGGTCTCGGGTGCGGCGGATTTTACCCCCATCAGGTAGCCTTTGATGATTCCGTCTGAAATTCCGGGACTCAGATACGGGTTTCCGGAGAGAACGGTCCTTACGGCGGTTTCAAGCTGAAAATAATTTGCATCCTTCAGGATATACCCATCCGCCCCGGCTTCCAGCGCCCGCCGGACGTACCCTTCGGTCTTATGAACCGTCAGCACGAGGACTTTTGTCTCCGGGGATCGACACTTGATCTCCTGGATGGCCGTCATCCCGTCCGTCCTGGGAAGCGACAAATCCATCAGGACGATATCCGGGGGAGCATTACCAGTTTGTTAAAAAAAGTAGCTAATCATGGGGATATCTGAGCTTTTTTATACTTATCGAAGACCTTATCATACGTCCCGTTATATATC
>QZKK01000082.1 GCA_003599475.1 Desulfobacteraceae bacterium | reverse complement strand
TACTCTCTTTTCTTGCTTTCAGCTTTCAGCTTTGAGCTTTCAGCTCTTCCTACTCTCTTTTCTTGCTTTCAGCTTTCAGCTTTGAGCTTTCAGCTCTTCTCACGCTCTCCTCAGTTTCCGAATATCTCCGATCCGGATGGTGACGTTGGTGGCGTCGAAGTGTTCGATCAGAGGGATGAGATATTTTCGGGAGACGCCGGTCATCTCCTTGAACTTCGGGGTATCGATTTCCTCTTTCGCCTTCAGGTATTCGATCAGCCTCCGTTTGAGCGAATCCACCGCATCGGCATGGAAATAGAGGTCTTCTTTGGCCTTTACGATCTTTCCCTCGTTGATCAGCAGCGCAATCATGTCCTTGGCCCTGGCCGGATCCATCTTCAGCGTTTTTGCCACATCCCTGAAATAGGGGGGCTCCAGGCCGCTTTCCTCATAGGTATCCAGGATTTTCTGCTTCAGGTCCGACTGCTCCCCACCCAGCGAGACCTCGTGTCCGATCAACCGGACATTTTCTTCCGACTGGACGAGGGACCCCTCCTTGATGAGCTGATTCAGGATCAGATTGAACAGCTTGGCTCCCAGATACTTCGGAAATTTGGATTTGAGCTCCTCTTTGGGCATGCCGGCCTTGAGCGGGTTCACCCGATGATATTCGGATAGATGATCGACAGCATTCTGCTTGATCCGATCGAAGCTTTCCGCATGGATGAATGTCCTTTCTTCCTTGTCCACCTGAATGATCCGTCTCCTGGAGAGCAGCTCCTGCAGCAGCTTTTCGAGCTGCTTTTCAGGCAGGTTGGTCATCAGGCGAAGATCGGAAATAGAGACGCCCCTGAACTCAGACCCCCGCACATGGTATTCGATCCGCTGGTCTGCGGATTTGTCCAGAAGGCCGGTCAGCCCTTCCACGATTTCCGGGTGAAACCGTTTCTGCTTCTGGGGAATGGGGTTTAGAATCTGACCGCCTCCGATGGTTCGAACGGGCGAGTAGCTGCGAATGACGAACCGATCCCCCATCATGACCGCCACGGGCTCATCGAGCCGGATCTGGGCCGGAGCGGTTTCATCCGGAGCCAGCTCGTCTCTGTCGAGCAGGATCAGGATGCCCAGTATTTCGCTGGTTCCGGTATGGAAGCGGACGCGCGCGCGGTTTTTGATCGGCTTCTTGTTGCTCTTTAAATAACGGATGGATACATCCAGCATATAGCTCGGTTTGAGCGCGCCGGGATTCGACAATACTTCCCCGCGTTGAATCGAAGTCTTTTCCAGGCCCTGGAAATTGACGGCGGTTCGCATTCCGGCCTCCGCCCGGGTCACACTCCGGTTGTGCACCTGGATGCCGCGGATCTTCGATGTGATCAAAGACGGATAGACCATGATGTTTTCGCCCACCTGAACGCTCCCGGAGACAAGGGTTCCGGTGATGACCGTCCCGAACCCCTTCATGGTAAAAACCCGGTCGACCGGAAGACGGAAAATGCCGGCAGTGGTGCGGCCGGGAATTTCCGTGCTCAGCCGTCCAAGAACATCCAGAAATTCCGGGATGCCCTCTCCGGTAATCGAAGAGACCGGGACAATGGGAGCCCCCTCCAGGAAAGTTCCCCGCACGAAGTTTTCGACATCCTCTTTGGCCAGTTCCAGCCATTCTTCATCGACCAGATCGATCTTGGTCAATACGATCAGCCCGTGTTTGATCCCGAGCAGCGTGCAGATTTCCATGTGCTCCCGCGTCTGGGGCATGACCCCTTCGTCTGCTGCGATGACCATGGCGACAAGATCGATTCCGGTGGCTCCTGCCACCATGTTCTTGACGAATTTTTCATGCCCCGGGACATCCACAACCCCGATCGGCTGCCCTCCGGGCAGCACCATCGATGCGAAACCGAGCTCGATCGTGATGCCTCGCTCCTGTTCTTCCTTCAGGCGGTCCGTATTGATGCCTGTGACCGTTTTGATCAGGGCCGTTTTCCCGTGGTCGATGTGGCCCGCGGTTCCTAGAACGATCTGCTTCAATTTTTAATATCCCTTGTGACGCTAATTTTTCCGCTGCCTGAAATATTCGAGCACATAGGCCATTCCTACCAGGAAAATACCGATCCCTGCAACCGTGACAGGATCGATTCGCTGAAAGAACACCCGCGATATCAGTACCGCAAATCCGGCGCCGACAAAAATTCGAATCAGGAACAGATAAAACCGGTTCATGAGACTTCTCTGTGTCCTCCGAGGTGGTCGCCCTTGTTCAAAACGTGTTATCATAACAAATTTTCGATATTTTTTCTTCCCTTCACAATAATTCTTGAAATGGATTTAGCAATTTGTTAATTTAGAACGTCTGTACGGTGGGTGTAGCTCAGTTGGCAGAGCACCGGGTTGTGGCCCCGGTTGTCGTGGGTTCGAGCCCCATCACTCACCCCATTTTTTTTGCGCCCGTAGCTCAGCTGGATAGAGCGCCGGACTTCGAATCCGTAGGCCGCCCGTTCGAGTCGGGCCGGGCGTACCAATCATTTCAATGGGTTACGGTGAGGCCACGACCCCTGACGATCCCCCCAAAAGGCGCCGGATACATATAGGGTGCATTTGAGCGTGGTAAACCTGTAACCAATACATGAAACACCCACTTGCTTTTTTGAAAACGCTGGCATAAGTTGTGCATGGATTGAAGAATATCCGTCGATCAGTCGATAACCTGGGAAGGGGAAGGAGAGGCCATGGCTGATTATAAATCGTCGGATCTGGTGCTGAGGTGCTACGGGCGCAAGGTGTCCGGGGGACAGTGGTACGGGGTCTGCGTCGATCTGAACATTGCCGCTGAGGCCGGATCAAAAGATGAGATGCTCGAAAAAATTGGCGATATGGTCAAAAGCTACCTTGAGGCCGTGATCGATACCGATGATCCGGACTCTATCCCTCATCTGCTCAAACGACCGGCGCCGCTGAAAGACTGGGTTGCCTATTATCTGATCAAGCTTCTGATTTCGATATCGAATCTTCGAGATAACTTTGTGTTTAAAAAATCAATCCCGTTTCATTTTGCGCACAACGGCTGATGGGCGGCCAGTACCCGCTTCTTGATAGGGCTCAGGTTGAAAATATACTGAAAGCACTTGGTTTTTCGCCTAAAAAACAGTGCGGAACAAGCCATTGTCAATGGGAAGGCTACACTAAGGGCAAAAGGCGCATCGTCACTGTCGACCACCTTAAGAGCAAGAAGGAGAAATACGGCCCCCGGTTGCTTGCAAAGATTATTGAGCAAAGCGGGTTATCTAAAAAAGAATTTTACAAGTACCTCTAAAATTGAAAGAACCCATTCAACACCCGGCTTCGGCCGGGTTTTTTAATGGATCTTCACAGGAAAACCTTGTAGTTGGTATTCAACGCTTTCCCCAGGATCCGGGCATTCTTTTTGCCGATCGGGCGTTTCCCATTCTCCATTTCGCTCGTGTGAAACTTCAAAGTGTTCAGCGTTCAGTGTTCAGCGTTCTTCTCTTCAGTTTCTGATTCGATCAAACTGGCCGCTTCAGTCATCCAGAATCCAGCATCAAGCATCCAGTGGCCAGCGGCGGCGCTTATATGCTGCTGCTCGTTGCAATCCGGAAAGGCTTCTCTCCACGGGATGGAATCCGATACATCCACAAACCCGAGATCCCGCAAAACTGTAACCGCCTTATCCCGGTTGCGGGCAGGCCCCAGGAATTTCAGTTCGACGGCTTCAGTATGGTGCTTTTTCGTGTGTTCCAAGATAGCCTGGATGAGGTTTGTTTTTCTGACGTTTCGGGTTATTGTCAAAACCAACAGCCATTTAATCTGGAGCAATCCCATGAGCGCTCAACCGAAAACCGGAAACTCATCTTCGGTCGCTCGTGCCGTATTTCTATCTCAAGTGCTGGGATTTTCCGTTGACTGATTTTTCTTCATTGGAGGTCGCTCAATGAAAAGATTTTTTAAAGCAGCCGGCATCACAGCCGGGATCATCATCGTTCTGATCATCGCAGCCGCTATCATCGTCCCGCTGCTTGTGGATATCAATGACTACAAGGATCGCATCGTAAGCGTGGTGGAAAAACAGACCGGCCGGCGGCTTAAAATAGAGGGGGATATCGGCCTTTCCGTCTTTCCTCAACTGGGAGTGACGCTCGATACGGTTGAACTCGGCAACGCATCCGGATTCGAAGCGCCGGTGTTTGCCAGTGTCCGGCAGCTTCAGATCCGGGTACGGGTTCTACCGCTGTTATCCAAACGACTGGAGGCGGATGTGGTGACCGTACGCGGGCTCTCCCTCAATCTGGAACGGAACAGAGACGGCCGGACCAACTGGGACGATTTGATCAACCCCAAGCCTGAAGAAACACACGAGAAGGCCGAAAAAACACCCATCCCCGCGGGCGCACTGGTTCTCGGCGGGCTGGAGGTGCGTGAAGCTTCGGCTACATGGACCGACCGGCTCACCGGACAGCGACTGGCCGTGAAAGATCTGTCCGTTCAAACATCGGCGGTAACGCTGGTTGATCCTGTGGAAGTGAAAATCGGTTTTGACGTTGACACCGGGGATATGGGTTTTTCCGGCCGCGTGGATGCCGATACCCGGGTCGATTTTGATCTGAACCGAAACGTATTTAAGATCGCGGGCCTAAAGCTCGCTGCAGCGCTCAAAGGGAAAACGGTCTTCGGCGAGCATACAAAGATCAAGGCCGATGGGGCGGGGGCCTTCGACGCCGGCGCCGGACGGATCGATCTCGATCGGTTCAAGCTGGAAGCCGGCGGGCTGTCGCTGCCGCCGTACACAGCCGATGTGACTTTGGAAACCGCAGGCATCAGCGACCTGGCCGCACAGACCTTCTCGTTTCCCGACCTCAAGGTTGGCTTGAGGATGACAGCAGAAAAGGGCCGGATCGATGCCGCCCTCGCAGGCAGGGTCCTTGGCGAGCTCAAAGCGCAGAAAATAACCCTTTCCGATCTGACCTTGAGCCTCCCTGAATTCAATTCCAACGGAACCCGGATTCAGTTGTCCGCTCCCCAGAAATCGTCGGCGGTAATCGATCTGGCCGCTGCGACATTATCGATCGACGGGGTGAAATTGACGGGCACGATCTCGGGAGACGCGATACCCGGCGGCTCGATGCCGGTGGCGCTCGGTCTTCGAGCGAAAGGAGATTTCAATCGTCAATTCATAACGGTAGATCCGATGCAACTTGAAGCGCTGGGGATGAAAACGGCCGGCAGCCTGTCGGTGACCAAATTTCAAACCACCCCCGAGATCAAGGGCGACTTTTCGGTGCCGCGATTCGACCCGCGGGAGCTGCTTTCCCGAATGGTCAAAAACCTGCCGGACATGGCGGATGCCAAAGCGCTCTCCTCCGCTGAGCTTTCGATCGCTTTTACGGCGGCCGCCGATCGTCTTGAAGTAAACAGGCTTGCCGTCGGTATCGATGATTCCCGATTGACAGGCTCCGCATCGGTGAACGATTTCACAGCGCCGGGCGTGCGTTTCGACCTCGCTTTGGATCGTCTCAATCTTGACCGCTACCTTCCGCCGAAGCAAGCCGGCGGCAGGGCTGCTGTGGCTTCCGCTTCCGCTCCGGCTGCGGGGGCAGCCGCCGCCGGAGGAATCCCGCTTGAAACATTGCGAAAACTCTCCTTAGGCGGAAATGTCCGCATTGCAGATTTCACCGCCTCCGGCATAAAGATGACCAACGTCTTTGCGGGAATTCATGCCAAAGACGGTATTCTCCGGACCGAACCGTTTAGAGCCGCCTTGTTCGAAGGCACCTACACCGGTGCGGTCGAGCTCGATGTCCGCGGGAAAGAAGCGAGGACTCGCTTCGATGAAAAACTGTCGGGCGTCCGCCTGGACCGCATGTTGAAGGCCTTGGATGTCGAAACCGGAACCGTGGATGTCGGCGGATCCAGCACTCTCTCACTGAAGGGAACGGTTGTCACCGATGCCGCTTTGGAAGTGATTCGAGTGGAACAACTGGCTGCAGATGGCCTGTTGGGCAACAAACTGGCGTTTGGGCTGGATGGCAGTGGAGCGCTGCTGAACCTAAACGAACAGACGCTGACCGCCGACGTCCTGAAGATGAACCTGGATGATATGAAGATCGGGGTCAAAACAATGGTGACAGGCCTCTTCACCCAGCCTTCCCACAAGACCGATATTCATATCCCTGCGTTCAATCTCCGCCAGGTGCTCGCGAAAATCGGCCGGAAAATCCCGGAAACCGCGGATCCCAAGGCGATGACCGCCTTCGAAGCAACCGCATGGGTAAATGGATCCGATGCGGCAATATCGGTAGAATCTCTTAAGGTCCGGCTGGATGAGACCCGTCTGGAAGGCCGATTGGACATTCAATCTCAGCCGGCACAGTCGTATCGCTTCGATATCCGCGTAGATGATCTGGATATGGACAGGTACCTGCCGCCCAAGAAAAAAGGATCGACGCCTGCCGCGGCAACACCGGGTGCGGCCACGGCCGCACTGCCGGTGGACATGCTAGGGGATGTGGATTTGGATGGAAAATTAACTGTGGGCAAACTGAAGGTTGCAAATATTCGGCTTCAGGATATCCAGACGCAGGCGAAAGGAAAAGACGGCCTCTTTACCCTGAATCCCCTTAAGGCAAGTCTTTACGGAGGAAATTATCATGGGAATATTTCCCTCGACGCTCGCGGCAAGCTGCCTCTTCTGGCTGTGGACGAGAAACTGGACAAAGTGCAGGTCGGCCCGCTGCTGAAGGACTTTCAAGGCCAGGCGATGTTAACCGGTCTCACCAGTTCCGGTATCAAGCTTACCGCTACAGGGGCCGATGTCGATACCATGCTCCGGACGGTAAACGGAAAGGTCACGTTTCTTTTCACAGACGGAAGCATCGAAAAGGTGGACATCATCGGTAAGGTCTGTCGCGTTCTTTCAGCCGTCAGCGCAGGTTCGCTTAAAAAGGAAGACCTTGCCGCCGGCATCCTGCAAATGATCACCCAACAGGCCAAAGGCGGCGAAAAGGAGTCGACCGGCGGCACCGGATTTTCGGAAATGGGCGGATCCATGACGTTTACAAACGGCGTTGGAACCAACCAAGACCTGATCCTTTACTCCCCGCTGTTGCGGGTGGAAGGCGGTGGAAAACTGGATCTGCCGAGCCGGCATCTCGATTATCAAACCACCGTCGCCCTGGTAAAAAGCTGTGAAGGGAAGGGAGGCAAAGGCATCCGCGACCTGGCCAACTATCCGATCCCGGTGACCGTAAGCGGTCCTCTGGGGAGCCTGGATGTAAAACCTGACCTGACGGCCGGTATTTTAAAACTCCTTTCGCCCGAACAGCCCAAGGAGCCGGCTGCTGCACCCCAACCAACACCGTCAACGCAGGCGCCGTCGGCACAGCCCCAACAACCTCCGGATCTGAAGAAACAGGCGGAAGAAGCGGTAAAGGGCGTCCTTCAGAAGGGACTCCAGGATTTTTTTAAAAAACAGTGAAAAAGGTCCGAATCAGTTGGCACTTTTATCTTTCCATGGAACAGATGCTATATTTAAAGTAACTCGGTTATCCACAAAGCCCAAGTGAATAAGTTTTTGGGACACGGATAAACACGGATGGACATGGATAAATATTTGGTTTCGTTCTTATCTGTGTTTATCTGTGAAAATCCGCTTTCGTTTCTCCTTTCAAATTGTATTGTTGAGTTTTCTGAGGTTATCGCTGTTGCGCATAGGATAATTATTGTTGACGTGGGATAGGAATGGTTCTGAGCGGAATTGCAATCCGTTTTCAGTGCATTTTTCGGGGGGTGGGAGCCGAGGCTATCCTCTAATCCTAATTCTATGTGCCTCTATCAACAGTAATTTGCCCGCATAGTATACCGCTTCAGAGTGAGAAGATAGAAAGCCATTTAATTTGTCCATTATCTGTGGGATAATCTCTGGGTGATTTCTTACTTGAAGGGCGATAATTCCTCTATATTTCTCGGGGGGATACGCCACTATATCAGCAAAGTCGCCATTTAGAGAAACAAGAATAGCTTCATGCTCTTGTGCCTTCGAAATGACCACCGAATCGGGGGAATCTGTCGGAATGTGGTCTTTGAGACGCAATACCTCATGACCTGCATCACGAAGCGTTTCAATTATCGAGTTGGAAACACAGTGATCTGCGAAAAATCTCAGTGCCATTAGGCTGCCACTTCAAACTCTGCTAATTCACGGGCATAATCTAAACATGCTGCAATATGCTCTTTATTGAGATCTGGAAATTCATTAATAATCTCTTCAGCAGTATTGCCTGCAGCAAAATAACCAAGAACAAGACTTGCAGGTATTCTTGTTCCTTTAATGCGAGGTCTGCCGCGAATCACATCAGGCGTGCTTACTATATGATCCTTCCAGTTTACTTTCATTCTTACCCCCTATTCATTGAAACTGAATGATTTTCTTAATGTTACTGATTTCACTGCCAAATGTCAATAAATTTGAGTTGAATAGAGTTGAATTGCAGGTGAATTGCCAAAACCCCGACGAACCCGGATCGGCTATATCAAAATCAAGATTCCACATCAGTCAAAACTTCCACTGATATCATTTAAAAATTCGGATTCGAAATATTCAGGTTTTGGATAATAGTACTTGAATTCCATTGCGACTGAAGAGATATCCGAAAAATGTCAGCCTCTGTATTTCAAAAGTTTAAATGTGCAATAAGTACCCAAAGTTTTTTCTCGATAAGTATAAAAAAGCTTAGATATTCCCCTGATTAGCTACTTTTTATTAACAAACTGGTAATGCTCCCGTGGAACATCCGTTTGAGACGTTAATAAGTAGCCTGAAACATCGTTGGTCTAAAGAGAACATCCATTAAAAAGAAATTCAAATTATAATTGATTCATCTTGAATCTTTACCAAAAATTAAGGCTCGAATTTTATCTTTTAGTTCCATATAAAATGAAATTCTAGCGGTATATTTTTTTGCGTCATCAGGTAAGAAAATGCAATTTTCAAATATTTCTAGCCATGTATGGGTGAATGCTTCAACTGAATAAACCCCCTTTCTAAGCTTAAATAATTGGCTAAAGAAAAACCAACCAACCCCACCAATTATTGCACCAATTCCGAGTGTGGATGCATTTATTAAGGACTCTTTTGTAAAAATAACCCCTGCAACAGTTACAATCAATACGGCAGCCATCATACCTACTAATATTATAAAATTCCTAAGAAGAATCAAACTTGCAATAAAGCCTATTGAAAAGCAAATTACGGTGGTAACAGGCTTTATTGAGTAAAGATTCCTCCATGTCGTAGAGAATGACATTAGAGTCAATATAGAAATACCAAAAAAGATTACAGCGTAAAAAAATGAAGTCAAACAAATGAATGAGTCTAGTATTGATGGTATAAGTTTTTTATTTTCTCTAAGCAATCTGGATTTATTTTCACCAAGTTGTTGACAACAAATCCTCTTTTCGTTAATGTTCTCAATTAGCGGACATAAATGTGCGTTGACACGTGCTCTACACTCGCCAAAACAATGTTTTAAATTTACCCACCCTCTATAGTTTTGAGGTCCTGTTTTATTTCTTAGATAATAATCAAGAGCCGCGATGAACCCTTCACGCTTGTTGATTGCTCTGGATTTCTCAATATTAGAAAACAGAGCAGCACTAAAAACGATTACAATGCCAATCATTGAGCTAGATACCGACTCTGCATTCAACATGTCCATAAGAACTAAAGCCCATATCGCTGTTGTAAATGGGATGATGGATCCAATTGACCACGTGAAGTAATTGCTAGCGCATGTTTTTATCTGATTAGCTTCACGAAATACCTCTCTACGATCGATTTGTGCCAAGTCATAAGTAGTGTTGTCTCCTGGCAAATACAACCTATCATTATTGCAGGTTATTCTACATAGCTCAAATTCAGAGAGAGGCTGCTTGAAGTCAACAACCATCCAAGGATCTTTAGTATCTTTTCTTATGACAGATCCATCTTTGAAAATAGGCTTTTTTGAATTAATTACAAATTTTAGTTTAACATTTTTTTGTTCAGAATAGCACTTCCAAATAAAAACACCAGATCGACTTATATCTTGAATTCTTCCCGGTTGACGACTTATTTCACCTTCATACAATTCTACTATTTTATCCTCTGACGATGGTTTGAATCTTTCGAAATGGCGATTTTCAGTCATTGCATTGCCTCCATCTTAAGTGAGCAAAAAATAAGTTAAGGAGTTAAATTTCAATTATATTATATATGATTGCAATACATTAGCACACGATACCATCATAAGTACTAAATTGGAGAAGATCCATTTTTATTTACTTATTTATGGACGTTCCCACAAGCTTAATGACGTGATGAAATTATCTTTGACACTTCAGCAAGGTGTTCTTTTAGCTCTAATGTAATGCCTTGCTTCTCCAAATGTTGTATAATCATTCGAGCAAAAGATGGCTTAGAAGAATTATAAGACCAGCAATTTTCCCATTTGTCACCATATGCTGATTTTAAGAGATCTTCTAAATGGTCATATGGACTAATCGAAAGATTTATTTCTATACCAGTATGCTTGCTATATGCGAGAGAAATCGATTTATTAGATAAATAGTTCTCTATTTCTCTTCCATCTGTGATCCAGCAATATATATCATTTTTTTCACACTCTGACTTGATTCGCTTCTTTGTTTCTGAGATGTCATCATCTTGTTGTTTTCGGTCACTATCTATAATTATCAGTGATCGTTGATTTATCCTCAAAAGCTGAATCAATTCAGATGGATTTAACATTTCTCTTTCCATACATAGATGTGATAATAGTTTGCCTCCGTAGAACATCGCCGAATAGTCTACTCCTTCGATTAAATCGGGATAAAGATGTTTAATCCACCTATTAACGTAAATTCGATCGCTTGGTCCTTCGACCCAAATAACTGAGTTTGCTTGAAGAATATCACTCGGTTTAATACCTAAGTCAGTAAGAATTTCCAGCACATGAGCAGCTGATTCGACGCGTCTGCCTTGAGTTGAATTATTAGAAAGTTTTAGGTGAATTACATCGACATCCTTCGAAGGCTGAATTAAAGAATTAGAATGAGTTGTTATTAAATAATGATTGCTTGTTTCTTTTAAAAGGAAATTTAGAAATTCTTTCTGAAGGGTAGGATGCAAATGGATTTCAGGCTCTTCAATTAAGAAAAATATATTATCTCTTGAATAAACAGCAGCTGCCAAAATTATAAGTTCATGAATGCCAGTACCATAAGATTCTAGAGGAAGCCTAAGGCCTTTGTTATTAACTATTATTTGATCTTTTGTATGAACAATCTCAAGCTCTATGTCGGATAGATTTAACAACCGTCTAAGTAAATCTCGTATTCTATGAAATTTTCTAATATTTTGATCAGCTGTTATCTCGGGATGCTGCCATTTGGCTAGCATTTCCACAATTCCATCACCTTTGATAGCATAATCGCTTCCGGGTATTATCTGTCTGAACTGCGGTATAAAAGAGGTTTCAGGAATATCGGATAATATTTCCCTACATATTGCATCATGAATATCCAATTTCGCCTTATTAAAAATATCAATAGATGGCATTTGTGGGAAGTACTTATTAAAATGTTTGGTAAAAAATTTATTAAAAGCTTGAATATCCGGGCAAATATTTTTTGAATCCAGAGGACCGGCAATGAACTCTTTTCGATTTCCTTGAACCTTAAAATCAATAGCAAAAAGTTTACCTGTTATCTCTGGAATACCATCTTCCTTTTCAAAGGACGCTTTAAAGGATATTCTCAATAGATTTTTTTCATCTCTGCCATGAATCTCAGTATGCTTCAAACTTCTATCAAGAACTCTGTTTTTGGATAACCACTCAAATGCCCTTAGAACATTTGATTTACCGCTATTATTCGCTCCAATATAGATAGTTAACTTTTTCTCTAAATTGACCCATACTGGATCTTCACCAATACTTGCGAAATTGCCTATGCCTATCTCATTAAGTTTCATTTTTCCATTTTTCTAAAGGACCGCCTTAGATGAATCATCATTGTTGGTATATTGATTTGGATCGACTTTCCTGCAATCCGGGCAATTTTCGATCATGGCCAATTCACCATCTTCATAGCGCGCTTTGGATGGACCTCCGCATTTGGGATTTCGCTTCTCGAATTTCGACTGGAGCACATTTGTCATATGGCCACATGTCGCCCCTCGGGCGTTCCCTCTGTTTGGAACGTTGGAACTGTGCGCAAATATTTTAAATCGGTAAGAAAAAAACAGGCAGACTTCAAACAACCATCGCAATAATCCTTTTTATCGGCGGTTGTCAAGAAATTATAAACCAAAGTGGCACTTAGGGACTTGGAATATTCTAAAATAGGCTATATCCGAATTTCCCAAGCGGTGAAAAGGTCATAGAACCACGTTCAGACTGAGTTTTTGTGTTTTTCATATGGCGCGAAATTTAGCCGGAATTT
>QZKK01000203.1 GCA_003599475.1 Desulfobacteraceae bacterium | reverse complement strand
GTTCCTGGGTGAGGCGGACCACCTCGACCCGATGACCTTTCGCCTCGATATGCAGCAAGGTGAACCCGAGCTTGGCCGAATCGTTCCGGCCGTTTTCTTCCGCCGGACCCACCGGAAACATTTCGGAGTACTCGGGCCGCGTGAAGGCCACCGCGGGGAGGCAGTAGATCTCCATCCCGTGCCACCGGTTGTGGAAGTAATGGTGAACGTGCCCGGCGAAGATGGCTTCCACGGGGTGGCGAGCCAAGAGCTCGAGAAGCCGCGAACGGGCCGGCTCGGCGATGTTGTCGTAATGAGACGGCTCATCGGGCTTTAGGATGAAAGGCGGGTAATGGAGGAAAACGAAGATCCGCCGCTTACCGGCGAGATCGCCCTCCAGCCATTCCCACTGCCGCAGTTCCCGTTCTAGCCCAGAACCGAGCACGCAGCCGTCTATCAAAACGAAGTGACAGCCATGGCGATCAATGGAGCGCCAAGCCGGCCCCCACGCTTCGGTGAAAGCCGCTTCGGAGCCGTCCTCCACCCTGGGAGCAGTGGCGCGGGAGTCGATTTTGTCACCGACGTCGTGGTTACCCGGGGCGACGTAGAGCTCAAACCCGGCCAGAGTCTCCTTCGCCACCCCTGTTGCCTCCGCAAATCCCGGAACCCGGGGAAGCGGATGAGTCATGTCTCCCATATGGATGACGAGAGCCGGGTTTCGCGCCCTCAGGAGTGCTGCGACCCTCAGGTTGCGTTCGTTCTGGAGGGCGTCTGAGGCGTATGCAGCCTGCCGATCGGAGGAGCGGACGCGGAAGTGGGTGTCGGAGAGGATTCCGATGGAAAAGGAACTCGGCATGACTGTTCTCCCGAATCAAACGTAAGCGAGTATGGAGATGCCCTGCGAGAAGAGGACCGTATTCGACCGCCCAGGCCGTCATTCGCAGGACATTCCCTTGCAACCGAGGACAAGCGACCGGTAGCAAAAGCAGTTCTCGCTGTCAAGATAAAATCAACAGATAAAATCGACAAGAGATTCCGGCTTTCCGGGAGATGCTCAAAACGCGGTTACCCGAATCAAATTGAATGATAGGGTAACTCCCTATCCTCCCCCTTCAGTCTTCGATCCGGCCCGCTGTTTTTTGGGCGGTGAATTTGCGCATCTGCAGAGCTGCCCCCGGATTTCGCCCCTTGAAGCCCTCACAGTCTTACATGTTTCCTACCGTCGATTTTACATGATTCGATGTATTTTGATTCTCCATCGTCTGATTCGATGATGAGGAAGAGGAGAAAAGAAGATGCCTGAAAATTCTGTGCATGAAAAAAGATTCGGAACCAATGGAAAGCGGGTCACCTGTGTGGGGCTTGGAGGGGAAGGAATCCTGAGAACCCATGGGTACGAAGATGCGGCACGCGGGGTGATTCAGGAAGCGCTGGATCAGGGGATTACCTACTTCGATTCCGCTCGGGTGTACAGCGATAGCGAACGCTATTTAGGATCCGTGTGGGGCAAGAGTCCGGCCGAGCGGAAGCGCATCTTTCAAACCAGCAAATCGGCCGATAGAGATCGGAAAGGAGCGCTGCAGGAGCTCGATGAAACGCTGGAGCGGCTGCAGACGGACGTACTCGATCTCTGGCAGATTCACGATGTGCGGACCGAGCAGGACCTCAGGCGGATTTCCGGGCCGGGAGGAGCGCTCGAAGCTTTCGTCGAAGCCAAGACCGCTGGGAAGGTCCGCCGCATAGGGGTCACAGGGCACCATGATCCTGAAATCTTTGCTGAAGTGTGAATAGGACACTCCGCAAAGCCGAGCGAGCGTCAAGCGGTTTGCGCCGAAAAAGAGGTTGAGCTCTACCAAAAAACCGATTGACGTATTTACAAAATGTAAATATATTGATGCTATGAGATTCGAATGGGACGAAGACAAGCGGCAAATGAATTTAAGAAAGGCCTTAAAGCATGAAAGGAAATACTATGAACACAAAATCATTGACGGACTGGGATAAAGTCCGTGCGATGCAGGACGAGGAGATCGATACCTCGGATATAGCCCCACTGGACGATCATTTTTTCAAGAACGCCAAGCTGAGGATGCCTGAAGGAAAAACATTGATTACGATCCGGGTCGATAGCGATGTCCTGGAATGGCTCAAGTCGCAAGGAAAAGGCTATCAGACCAAAATCAACGCTATTTTAAGAACTTACATGGAAGAGGTGCAAGATCGTTGATAGATCCGCGGTGATAACCACAATTCCACGGGGATAGGTCCGGCCGGCCGAAAAGCGGTTTTCCTGAACCGCCTTCCCCGGGAAACAATCTGGGTACCCGCTACAGGAGGCGGAAACCATGTGGGCCGAATGTCTTCATTTCCCGACCACTTCGTGAGTGATACCGACCTCAAACTTGCTGCACAGAAGCAGCAAGCCTACCTTGAAAGCCAAATGGGCACACCTACGGGCACAATCCATGATTTTGGGCAAAAAGAAAGGTCACCCAACAATGGATAACCTCCCAATTTCCCCTCTATTTCGATGGTGCGCCCGGCGTGATTTGAACACGCGGCCGACGGATTCGTAGTCCGGCGCTCTATCCGGGCTGAGCTACGGGCGCATGAAAGATATAAATTACGGGATACGGGCGGTGATGTCAATTATTTATTGATCAAAGGGAAGAATCCGCGTAATTCTCCGGGTATGAATCCGGATGATGCCCAATGGATGCAAGCAGCACTCGGTGAGGCCAGAAAGGCGGGAGATATCGGGGAAGTCCCGGTCGGGGCGGTACTGGTTTCCGGTTCCGGCGAAGTCTTGGCCGCAGCTCACAACGAAGTGATTCTTCGAAACGATCCAACGGCGCACGCCGAGATTCTGGTCATGAGACGTTCGGCCGAACGGATTGGGAACTATCGGTTGTTAAACACGACGCTGTATGTTACCGTTGAACCCTGTGTCATGTGCATGGGCGCTGCCGTGCATGCAAGAATATGGAAGGTGGTCTTCGGTGCCCCTGATTTGAAGTGGGGGGCTGCCGGCTCACTCTACAATCTTGCGGCCGATTCACGATTGAATCATTCCGTGGAGATTCTCGGAGGCGTGTGCGAGGAAGAATGCAAAGCGCTGATGTTGGCTTTTTTCAAGAAGCTCAGAGCGGGGTGATATCGTAATTTTTTAGAACCTGTAAGCCCAGTCGTGCCGCTTTCGGCATTTGATCGAATCAGAAACTCATAAGTGTTTGTTTAATTTGGATTTTGAATTTCGAACTTGTTTTAATTTGTTTCGGATTTTGAGATTCGGATTTCGAATTTTATATAGTTTCATATAAGGAGCCATCGGTGTCGAATATCGTCGTTGTCGGAACCCAGTGGGGGGATGAAGGGAAAGGGAAAATCGTCGATCTTTTGGCCGAATACGCCGATCTGGTGGTTCGCTTCCAGGGAGGCAACAACGCAGGCCATACCATGGTCGTGAACGGAAAGCAGTTCATCAGCCACCTGATCCCCTCGGGGATTCTGCAGGGGAAGATCTGCATCCTCGGAAACGGAATGGTTGTCGATCCGGCAGTCCTTATCGAAGAAATGGATTACCTGATCAAGCAAGGCATTCAAATTGGGCCCGGAAATCTCAAGATCAGCGACAGGGCGCATCTGATCCTGCCTTATCACAATGCCATCGATATCGCCAGGGAGGCCGTGAAGGGCGATTTTAAAATCGGCACCACCGGCCGCGGGATCGGCCCATGTTACGAGGATAAAGCCTCCCGGCGCGGGATCCGCTTTGTGGATCTTCTGGAGCCGGACGTATTCCGGGAGAAGGTGGAAAGCCTGTCGGAGGAGAAAAATTTTTACCTCAAGAACTATTTTTCCGCACCGATAGTGGATCCGGATGCCGTCATCGAAAAGTACCTTTCGTTTGCAGACAGGCTGAGACCATTTATCGAAGACACCTCCGCAACCGTAAACGAAGCCGTGAAAGAAGAAAAACAGATTCTTTTCGAAGGCGCTCAGGGTACGCACCTGGACATCGATCACGGCACTTACCCGTATGTCACATCCTCGAACACCGTATCCGGAAATGCCTCCTGCGGTATCGGAATCGGACCCAAAGCGATTACCGGTGTGCTGGGGATCGTCAAAGCCTACACCACCCGGGTCGGCTCCGGCCCTTTCCCTACCGAGCTTCTGGACCAAACGGGCGAAGCCATCCAGCAAAAAGGGGCGGAGTTCGGGGCGACCACAGGTCGCAAGCGACGCTGCGGCTGGCTCGATCTGGTCATCATCGAAAACGCGATCCGCCTCAACGGTTTGACCGGGATGGCGATCACCAAGTTGGATGTACTGGGTGGAATCGATCCCCTGAAGATCTGTACCTCTTATGAATACAAGGGGAAGGTATTGAAAGGCTTCCCGGCCAGTCTGAATGTTCTTTCAAAATGCCGGCCGATATACGAAACCCTTCCCGGCTGGTCCGAGGATATTTCAACCGTTCGAAATGCCGGGGACCTTCCGGAAAAAGTCAAAAAATACCTCCAGCGGATTGTCGATCACACCGGTGTTCCCATCGACATCGTCTCCGTCGGCCAGGAAAGGGAGGCTACAATGGTTGTTCGAAATCCATTTGTTTAATGAACAAGAATATTTCTGATGGGCATCGGAGCATTCCTCCACACCGCAGAAGATCGATCTTTAGTTTTCAGGATAGACTCTTCTAAGAAATATCTTAGAAAAAATTCAGAGTATTCCCTATAAGAATTCAGGAAGCTCCTGATTGTCAGAATTTTAATACCTGTATTATACCTTCATCGAAATAAGTGTATTAAAATCAACTTTTCCTTTTCCTGAACAAGCTCGGGTACAAAATATTGTAACTGTTCGCTTCGACGCTTATATCGTCATTCCGGCGAAGGCCGTTCTGGACTCCGGCTGCAGTTTATCTTGCACTCGATGCGCGGGGACGGAGTGACGTGTCTTGGGACTTTTTACGAGTTCATCAACAAAATGATTTGTTCTCAATTGTCTCCCGTACCCGGTGAATGGGTACAAAATATTATGCGAGAGGTACAAATTTAGAGTAAACATCCGAATTATTCAGCAACCTTCTACGGTGCCGACGATGCGCTCGTCTTCGACAGGAGGTGTAACTATGAAACCGTACGGGATTATTCTAGCAGACAGTTACACGATGGTACGCGAAGGCATCCGCAACATAATCAACACCACTGAAGGGCTGGCGGTAATCGGAGAGGCAACCGATGGGCTGGCGTTGATCGAACTGACAAAAAAAAACATGCCGGACATGATCATTCTCGATATCATATTGCCCGGAATGCGCGGCATTGAAGCGGTCTGTGATATCAAAGCCTATCACCACGGGTTACAAGTGATATTTTTGAGTGAATATGTCAGTCGGGAGCTTTTATCCCTAGCTTTACACTCGGGGGCGAACGGTTATTTGCTCAAAAAAGATTCCAGTAAGGACCTTATCGAGGCCATCGGAACGGTTCGCAAAGGAAGAACCTACGTATCCAAGAGCGTTGTTGCGGAGTATCCAACCGAAATCATTGATATTTACAAAGGACACCATAGCGGCAGCCAGGATCCTCTTTCACATCGGGAGCGTCAGATATTAATGCTGATTGCTGAAGGAAAGACCGACCGCCAAATCGCTCAGACGCTTTTCATCAGCTTACGCACGGCCCAACGACATCATTTCAACATCCGCACCAAACTCGACATGAAACATATTGCTCAACTTGTCAAGTACGCCATTTCCATGGGATATATTCTCCCTCCATAATCATTCTATCCTTCCCTTCTGATCTTCGGTCGCTTTGATATTTATCCGGCTTACCACTCTATTTTCCGCTTGATGAAACTGAACACCACTTGTCAAGAAAGCGAAGCAACCGAAGAGCCTTAAGTTTTTTGAAATCCTGGTATGGAAAAATCGTACATTCTATCATTTGCTGAGGGTTAACGTTTGATCGCCCCGGAAGTCGAATTCCTGTTCCCGTCATTCCAGCCTCTATATCAAATGCACCCGGAATCCACCTCTGAGCCCCGTTCTTCCCGGACAGGTGATAAATTCCCATAAGATAGTGGGCATACATTTTGCTGTCTTAATTGTTGTCATATGGAATAGAGCACTTCCCCGATTTCATTTTCGAAAATGGGCCAATAAATCGAAAATATGCAGTGCATTGGGAGAAGAGATGGTCTGCGGAAGTATCTTGATCTCCGGACCTGCCAAAGCGCATCAGGGATGATGGAATATGCAGGAAATTGATGCAGCCCTCATACTTGAAGGAAGGCACTATCAGATGGCGCCGTATCGTATCATACTTATGGACCACCTCCTTTTGATCCGTGAGGGCATCAAAACAATCATCAGCAACATTCCCGGGTTGGAGGTGATTGGCGATGTGGCGAACGGCATCGAACTGCGCAAACTATTGGAGGGTTGCGCGCCCGATATGATCATTATAAACACAACAATTCCCGGGGTAAGCGCAACCGAAGTTGCCCGGGATATCCAGGCCAAATGCCCGGAAATGAAACTCATTTTTTTAAGCACCAGCAAAAGTCCGGAATCCTTATCCGCAGCTCTTAAAATCGGAGTAAACGGCTATCTTTTGAAAGAGGACTCCAGCAGGGAACTCCTCGATGCCATAAAAACGGTTCGCAACGGTCAAGTTTACATTTCGCCGAAGGTCACCAGGCAGCAGCCCTCTGATGATAATCCACCTGCTCTCCATGAAGGTTTAAACGTTCCATACGACCCTTTGACGGATCGGGAGCGTCAAGTCTTGAGCCTGGTCGCTGAAGGAAAAACCGACCACCAGATCGCAGACCAACTCTCTATCAAATTACGGACCGTTCAACGCCATCGTTTCAATATCCGCACCAAGCTCAACTTCAAACATACCGCTGATCTGGTCAAGTACGCAATTGCTATGGGATATGTTCGCCCCTCTGAAGATCGACCTTCTCCTACAAACGATTACCTATTCCCTTGGGAGTAAATGGGTAATTTTGCGAATTGTTTTTGCCTGTCGATTACAATATACGGTACACTATTGGGAATTGCCATTTATCGATTCCAATAGGCTAGCTCCTACTGCCTTACCTTAAACATATCGAAGAATTTTCAACTGAAGAAACAACCTGGCATTTTGCATATGCCAACATCGATTGCAGATATGGAAATACTCACCTGCGCCCTATGTATATGATACGAATCGAGGGGAAGAGGTGCTTAACATGTCCGCCAATCTCCAGAGGGAGAAGAACCGGCAGCGTCCAGCGGGAAAAGAACCAGTCTCCTCTCCGAATCTCGAAAAGATATCCCGTGAATCAGATCGGATAAGCATGCTGCTGAATACGGGAACAATCGTTTCCAGCGTTGCCCACAGCGTCAGAAATTCACTGAATGCAATCAAGGGAGCGGTTTTCTACCTTATGGGGAAATATTCGGAAGATGAAACAATAAGAGAGTTTATGCAAATTGCCACTGATGAAATCAATCGTATCGAAGAATCCATATCTGATCTAATCACTCTTTCCAGTCACAGCTCGCGATTTATCGAAACCGATATCAATGAACTAATCAAAAAGATTCTGTTTTTTACCTCATTTCAATTCAAGAATTCAAATATCAAGCGTCATTGCATGTTCGGCAAAATCCCTGCGATTCGAATCAGGCCTTTCGAACTTGGCCAGGCGATTCTGAATGTTCTGAACAACTCCATCGAAGCAATGGGTTCGGGAGGGGTACTTTCAATCAAAACGTACGTCGATAAGGTCTTTGGGAATGAATTCATTTTTCTTGAAATCACCGATTCGGGCCCGGGGATTCCACCGGAAAAAAAACTTCGCAGCAATCTTCCAATCCCTACGAATGAAGGGAAAGGATTCGGATTGTTCATCACACGTAAAATAATAGAAGACCATGGCGGGAACGTACTGATAGAAAGTAAGCATGGGGTCGGAACGACGGTTAGCTTTTGTCTGCCTGTTCCGGATTTGGGAGTGCCCAATGAACAGCCAAAAAAATAGAGAGAAAATTTTGATTGTCGATGACGAAATCAATGCTTTAAAAGTTCTTTCCGCTATTCTATCCGAGCAAGGGTATGAGGTTATTGAATCTTTGGATGGTGACCGCGCAATCCAGGTGCTCAACCGCTGCGTTCCGGATGCAGTCATCACTGACATCAAGATGCCGGGCATAGACGGTATGCATGTTTTTGATTACATCCATGAATACCATCCGGATATTCCGGTAATTTTTCTTTCCGCCTACGGAACCATCGACTCGGCGGTCCAGGCAATGACGACGGGGGCATTCTATTTTTTTTCCAAGCCCCCGGATTATCACAAATTAAAGGGCATCGTTTCCATGGCCGTCGAGCAGAGGAGATTGAAAAAGGAAGTCGAGTTCCTCAAGCAGAGGCTGTCCGGCAGCAGTGAATACGACAACGGATGCCACCTGATCGGAAACAGTCATAAATTCAATGATTTACTTAATAAAATCCATGCCATCCGAGATAGTCAATGCAGCGTATTGATTACGGGTGAAACAGGGACAGGGAAAGAACTTGTGGCCAAAGCCCTGGCCGGTTGTGGAGGCAGAAATGCTGCGCCTTTTGTAGCGGTCAATTGTGCTGCGATTCCACGCGAACTCATCGAAGCCGAAATTTTCGGTTATGAGAAAGGAGCCTTCACGGGGGCTTCGTCACGCAGAATCGGTAAATTCGAAAAAGCCAATGGTGGGGTTTTGTTCTTGGATGAAATTGGGGAATTGGAGATAAAACTTCAAGCGAAATTGCTGCGTGTTCTTCAGGAGAAGGAAATCGAAAGGGTCGGAAGCAATGAAAAAATACACGTCGATTTCCGTCTGATCTGTTCCACGAACCGGAATCTGAAAGATGAAATCAAGGCGGGAAGATTCAGGGAAGATCTTTTCTATCGTGTCAATGTATTCCACATCACGGTTCCACCTTTGCGGCAACGCAGGGAGGACATACCCCTTCTAGTCTCGAAGTTCCTCCAGGATTTCTGCAAGCGGGAAAGCAAAACCGTCACCATTGACGAAAAAGTCTTGAAACTTCTAACCGAATATTCATGGCCCGGCAATGTCAGGCAGTTGCGCAATGTGGTAGAGAGCGCAGTGGTTATGTCCAATAATCGAATCATCGGAATCGCAGATCTACCGGAGGAGCTACGAAGCAGCAAACCGAAGATCTTATCAGATGAAATCATTCCACTTAAAAATTTGGAGAACCAGGCGATTAAGTCGGCTCTGAGTTTGTATCAGGGTAACAAATCCAAAGCCGCCAAGGCGCTTGGGATATCTAGAAAGGCGCTCTACAGCCGCCTGGCAGAGCTTCAAATCGAAGGTTTTGTTTCTCCGTCTTGCGCATAGTATTCTTCAATCGAAATCGAGCTGTCCTGATCCCCCCTTCGCTTGTATCTATCTGCTACTTCTAAAGTGTACTTGTATCCATTCGTCACATGAACTAATTCTTGAATTTTTTCAGGCCTTTTCATTTTTAAATGTATCCAACAGATACAACAGGCTTCAAGAATGCTTCGATACAAGTGATGCTATACTGATCATACCGAAAAATTTTTTAAAAAAACTTTTAACAAGGCATGATGGATCGGGTTAGAAATCTAATTAGCAAAAACCTTCGCCTAAAGCCGATTCATCGTGAAATCATGTTGAATTCTTTGTTCTATCGAGTAATCGATCCGATCTGATCAGGTTTGACTTATGGAGATCATACCGGTTAGCTCCTTCACTTCCCTTTCTCAATCATCAGGTGGCACCTTTCTTGCTCAAAGAGAGAAGCATCTTTCCTTTTACAATCTCCACCGAAGAAAAAAATCAACCTGAGAATTCTATCCAAAATCAGGCCGCGTAATCGGCCAGGCGGAGCTACTTGCACGGTATGGATCGGAATGACTCCATGAAAAATCCGCACGAATATTTAAACCGTGATATCCTTGTTCTTTTGCTTGGAGATATTCTAATTGCCGCCTTTTGCTGCCATTCAATCCTTTCTCTTCAAACCGGTTGGCTTCATTTCGGATTACATAATCAAACCAATATTCTAAGTTACGTTTGCATTTTGATTCTCTGTTCTCTATCGATAGAACTATACCACATACGAACCGGGCAGCTTAACTTTCTGCTCCGGATTCTTTCTGCAAGCGTATTTGCATTCATTGTATTCACCAGTATGCATCACCTCCTCTACGTATTCCCCGATATGAAGACCATTTACCATATTCTTGTCATTTTCTTTGGACTACAATGGGTATGGCATTTTTCATTTATTACGATCAAAAATGTGAAATCGAATCGAAAGCAAGTCCTGATACTGGGTTCCGGGCAACAGGCAAAAATTATCGGCAGTCTGATAGACAACCATAAAAATGGATACCGATTGGCCGGGTATGTCCAAACTCCCGAACTTCCTCTCCAGGTACCTCGCGATCAGATACTCGGGTTGTGGGATCGTCTGTTGAACATCATCGAAAAAGTCAAACCCCAGTTGCTCGTCGTCTGCCTGAAAGAAAAGCGGGGAATACTTCCTCTGGAGGATATCCTGGCATCAAAGTTCAATGGAATCGAAATATACGAGATGGTTACTTTTTATGAAAAGCTCACCGGAAAACTCTTGATCGAACACACGACACCCGGCTGGTTTATCTTTTCGGGAGGGTTCAAGACATCCATCTCCCAGAGAATTGCACAGGAAATACTCAACAAGCTGCTTGCCACGATCGGTTTATCGATCATTCTTCCCTTTTTCCCGCTGGCCGCTCTTATGATCAAGCTGGATTCGCCTGGACCGGTATTCTATCGTCAGGTTCGCATCGGGCACAAGGGAAGATCTTTCATTCTCTATAAGCTAAGAACAATGGTCGATAATGCCGAAACCTGCGCGGGTGCCCAATGGGCGTGCGAAAACGACCCTCGCATCACCAAATCAGGCAGATTGCTGCGGAAGATGCGAATGGATGAGCTCCCTCAATTGTACAATGTGTTGAAAGGCGATCTGAGCATCGTCGGGCCGCGCCCTGAACGGCCCGAGTTCATCGAGCGGCTAAAAAAGGTGATTCCCTATTACGAAAAAAGGCATTTCGTGAAGCCGGGGGTGACCGGCTGGGCTCAAATCAATTATCCCTATGGTGCGTCCGAAAAAGACGCTTTGGAAAAACTGCGCTTCGATCTTTATTATATCAAGCATTTTTCGATTCTTTTCGATTTGACGATCATTTGGAAAACATTCGGGGTTGTGCTGGAGGGTAGAGGCGCCCGTTAGGTGAAGAGCCAGAAGATGAGACGTTGAGAAGATTAGAGGATTAGAGGAAGGTAGACGGCAGACTGCTCCTGAACACTGAACACTGAACGCTGGACCTCTGAACGGTTACACGGAGACCAGGAGATGAACACCATGAAAGTATGCAATGGCCTGAAAAAGCTTTGTTTCGCATCCTTGATCGTTCTGCTTTACGGCTGCTCAACGGGGCAGTATACGATCGATCCTAAACAGGTTGTATTGAATACCGGCCCTCCCCCCCCCTACCGGATTCAGAGCCGCGATGTAATCAAGGTCGAATTTCCGATGACTGAAAAGCATACTCAAGAGGTGATGGTTCGGCCGGACGGATCGATCATCATCGACGTGGCAGGCGAGATCAAGGCGGCG
Organism: Desulfobacteraceae bacterium; assembly: GCA_003599475.1. Next base: position 748 of record QZKK01000203.1, on the reverse strand, counting down.
GGCTTAACCCCAGCCGAGCTGGCGGAATCCATAAAGGAAAAATCCGCTCGGCGTCTGAGGAATCCGGAAGTGGGAGTCACCGTGGTAGAATCATCGCAAAAAATCTACGTCGGAGGCGAGGTAGGCTCGCCTGGAGTTGTGCCTTTCCATGAAGGACTTACTGCGCTGCAGGTGATTTTTGAACGCGGGGGTTTTCGTAATACCGCGGAATCGAATAGCATTTTTCTGATCCGAACCGACAAGACGCAGATGACTGTCAAGAACTTGAAATTGGAGGAAATCGCCAGTCACTTCGTATCGGCAAACGACGTCCTCTATGTTCCGATGACCGGTGTCTCCAAGGCAAACCTGGCCATGCGGCAATTCATTCGCGAAATGGTTCCATTTTCGGCAGGATACAGCCTTCCATAAAGAGTCTATCAAACAAGCCCAGCCGCCGGCTGCCTGATGCCGGATGCTGGGTACTGGATAGCTGAAGCAGCCAGTTTGATCCGAAGAAAAACTTTCCTCGATTGGCTGTAATTGATTTTATTCCTTAATTCGATGTTGGACGTTCGACCTGCCCGCCGGTGCCAATGTGCATCTGTTATGATAAAGCAACAGTATCATTCGTGCGCTGTCATATTCCGCAAACTCCGATGGCTATGGCAGGCGGGTGTTCGACGTTCATCTCTTAAACGAAGTTTCACACAAGAGAGGTCGTCATGGATAATCAGATGTATTCCTATATTTCCCACTTCGGAAGCTT
>QZKK01000132.1 GCA_003599475.1 Desulfobacteraceae bacterium | reverse complement strand
AGAAGTGCTTTCAGTGCGGCGCCTGCACCGCGGTTTGTCCTACCGGGGCCCTGCATATCAAAAGACCGGAAATGGAGGTGCTGTTCGATACCGCAAAGTGCAGCGGCTGCGGAACCTGCGTATCGCTCTGCGCTTTCAATGCCCCGAGGATAAACGAAAAGACGGGGAAAGCCGAAATCGAAGCGACTCTCTGCAAGGGGTGCGGACTGTGCACGGCCTCCTGCCGGTCGGGGGCTGCCCAGCAGAAGGGCTTTGAAACCGAGCAGATCATGGAGATGATCGCCTGCGCGGTTTAGGGTTCCCTTCCGGATTTCCCCATGCTCCGGATCGATTCCGAATCCGAAGGCGTTTGCCCTGTTCGATCGACGATGATATATTCATTTCTCGCCGAAGCGGAAGGAAAGTGGGTCGCCTCTTCCTCCGGGAAGCCCAGGACATAGGAGAACGCATGGAAGACAGTCAGGCGCAGCGATTGATCGCTGTTCTGGAAGCCCTTGAAGGGGGCATCTACATCACCAACCGGAATTATACGGTCGAGTTCATGAATCGCGCCATGGTTCAGGACTTTGGCCCTGGAATCGGAAAAAAATGTCACCAGGTCATCAACCACAGCGATCAGATGTGCCCCTGGTGCCGAGCCGAAGAGGTGTTTGAAAAAAGGGAGACACTCCACTCCGAACTCTACATCCCCACCAGCGATAAAATCTATGACTTGACCGATATCCCGTTGAAGAATGCCGACGGAACCCTTTCGAAGCTGGCGATTTACAGGGATATTACGGAAAGAAAACGGGGGGAGGATAAGCTCTGGACCACGGAGGCCGACTACAGGCGGCTTTTTGAGAACGTCGGCTGCGGGGTTTATGTCAGCAGCAAGGAAGGAAAATTTCTCAATGCCAACCAGGCGCTGTTGGAGATGCTCGGCTACGAAAGCAAAGAGGAGTTTCTCAAAATCGACATCACAAGGGACTTGTACCTCAGGCCCGATGAACGCCGGCAATTTCAACGGATGATCGAAAGAGGCGGCCGGGTGATCGACTACGCGGTCGATTTCAAGCGCAAGGACGGTTCGCGAATCCCGGTTCTGCTCACCAGCCATGTCCGATACGACCGGCTCAGAAATGTATCGGGGTATGAAGGAATTATCGTGGATCAGTCCCACCGGGAGCGCCTGGAGGAAGACTACCGGCGGCTTTTCGAAAACGTCGGCTGCGGCGTTTACACCAGCACAAAAGAGGGGAAATTTCTCAATGCCAACCGGGCGCTTTTGGAGATGCTTGGATATCCGCACAAAGCGGAGTTTCTCAAGATCGATATCGCCTGCGATCTGTATGTACGGCCCGAGGATCGCTTGAAGTTTCAGGAAATGATCGAGCGGGACGGTCAGGTGATCGACTACGCGGTCGATTTCAAACGCAGGGATGGAAACAAGCTCCCGGTGCTTCTCACCAGCCATGTCCGGTACGATCGAATGGGAAAAGTGGAGGGATATGAAGGGATCATCGTGGATCAATCCCAGAGAAAACGGATGGAACAGGAGCTGAAGGAAGCAAACGACTTCCTGAACATGATCATCCGCGATTCACCCAACGCAATCATGGCGATAGACATGGAAGGCGGCATCATTCTCTGGAACCATGCGGCGGAAGAAACTCTCGGGTATCGGGCACAGGATGTCGTCGGTAAAATGAACATCCAAAAAATCTATCCAGAAGGAATGGCGCAAAAAGTAATGAAAATGATGCGAAGCCCGTCCTACGGCGGACCGGGACGCTTGACCGCCTACCCCATGGTCTATGTGCGCCAGGACGGCCGGATCGTCGAGGGCAATCTCTCCGCATCGATCATCACGGATGCCAATGGAAACGAAATCGCCTCGGTGGGGATTTTCGTGGACCTGAAAGAGCGGCTGGAAATGGAACGAAAACTCAGGCAGACGCAGGAACAGCTGCTCAATTCCGAAAAACTTGCCGCTATGGGACGGCTGACCTCTCAGATCGCCCATGAGCTCAACAACCCGCTCTACGGAATCATGAATACGCTGGAACTGCTGAAAACGGAAATTTCTCAGCAGAGCAAACGGCGAAGGGTCCTGGAGATGGCCCTTTCCGAGACCGTTCGTCTTTCCGATCTGCTCAAAAAAATGCTTTCTTTTTCAAAGCCCGATCAGGAAATGCGCCAGGTGGCGAACATCAATACCATTATCGATGAGATCCTGATCCTTCATGAAAAACAGCTCCGGGAAAACGACATCAAAATCGTTGCCAACTTCTCTGAACCTGCGGGATATGTCCATGCCTCCATCAATCAGCTCCGACAGGTTTTCCTGAATATGGTGTCAAACGCAAGGGATGCGATGCCGGACGGAGGCACGTTGAGCGTAACGACCCGAAGGGGAGAAAACAACGTTTTGATCGACCTGGAGGACACCGGAGTCGGTATCCGGCCGGAAAATCTCACCCGGATTTTCGATGCGTTCTTCACAACCAAGGATGCCGTCAAAGGGGTGGGGCTCGGCCTTTCCGTATGCTACGGATTTATCAAGGACCATGGCGGCGACATCACCGTAGAGAGCACCCCCGACGCCGGAACGAAATTTACGATCGCCTTGCCTCTCTGCAAAGAAGCGCCGGTCGTCGATAAATGAAAAAGCAGCCGATGGAGTTTTCCTGGCCGATCTAAAATTTCCTACCTTCGACGACTCGTAAGATTCCCAAGACACACAGGGAATTAGAGGGTTGAATGACGATTCGCAACTCTTGCGGAAACCCCATTTTGGCATTTAGTTCTCCTTTGGATTAATTTACAGTTATTACAGTTATTATAGTTTAAGCGAGCATGAAAATTCTATTGACAAAAAGAAATTACTATAATAAATGAAATATCAGAAGCCTACCAAAACTTAAGGAGCCGTCCATGGATGAGGTCCTTACCGTCTTTCAAGTCAGCAAATGCTGCAATGTTACCCCAAAAACCATCATCAACTGGATCGAGTCGGGTCATATCAACGCCTACAAGACCGTCGGCGGCCATCGCCGGATCAAGAAATCAGATCTCCTCGAATTCATGAAAAATCAGGGCATCCCCATTCCGGCCTCCGAGCTGTGTTCCGGACGCAAGAGGATCCTGGTGGTGGATGATGATGCCATCATCGTGGAAACGATTGTGCAGGCCCTGGAGGAGGATGAAAACGATTACGAGGTCATCTCCGCCTCCGATGGCTTCGAAGCCGGCATCCAGGTCAACCACTTCAAGCCGGACCTGTTGATTCTGGACATCATGATGCCGGATATCAAAGGGCCGGAGGTGTGCAGGAGAATCAAATCCGACCCGGAAACAAGAAATGCCAAGATCATCGTTCTGTCCGCCTACCTGGATGACGCGAAATTCAAACAGATGAAGGAATACGGGGCGGATGCCTGCTTTTCCAAACCCCTGCCGCTTCCCCAGCTCAAAATCGAAGTCGCCCGGCAGTTGGGGTTGAATTGAGCCGTAAAGGAGTCCGCAATGGACCTGAAAGAGGTGCTCAAAAGGAAAAAATTCATCGTCACTTCCGAAGTTCAGACGCCCATCGATGAGGAACCCGAGGCGCTTGTAAGAAACCTGACTCCGGTGCGCGGGCGCGTGGATGGTATTTCGGTGTCGGAAACAGAGCTTGACGGAGTCGTGGGCGATACCATCAAAGCCTGTGAAATTTTGCAGAAAAATCGATTCGAAGCAATCTTTCAGACCCCGACGCGGGGAAAAAACCGGCTTCAGCTTCAGAAGGATCTGATTACCGCACATGAAGCAGGGGTGAAAAATCTTCTGGTATTTACGGAGGATTACCGGATCACCGGAGACAGCCTCCAGGAGATGATGTTCTTTCATGTGGATTCCGGTAAACTGCAGTCGGTTCTGGCCAGCCTGCGGGAGGGAGCTACGGTGGAAGGCCAGCGGCTGCCGTTCAAGGCGGACTTCATCCTGGGCTCCGGCGTGGAATCCGGCTGGGGAAAGAACGTCCCGGATCTGGAACTGAAAGAAATGGAAGCCATGACGGAAATCGGTACCGGATATTTTTTGACGACTCCGGTGTTCGACCTGGACGCGTTCGAAAAATTTATGAAGAAAGCGGGTACCTTCGGCATCCCGGTGGTTGCAGAGGTGATGATCCTGCGCACGGCCGGAATGGCTCAGTTTCTGAACCGGCACCTCAAATCGGGGCTGGTCCCCGATCGGATCATCCGACAGCTTGCCGGAGCACCCGACAAACAGAAAGCCAGCATCGAAATCTTTGCCGGAATCGTCCAGGCCTTAAAGGATCTCTGCCAGGGCGTCCACATCATCACCATCGGCGGCGAAGATCGACTGCGGCACTACCTGGATGCGGCAAAACTGAAGTAATCGATCGAAATTTCTCTTTGGACACGGATCCACACAGATGGACACAGATGAAGAGAAATCTAAAATCTAAAGTCTAAAATCCTAAAATTGGAGGGCTCGGCGTGAAATCGATCACCCTGGCCATCGACGGGAAAACCATCAGCGTCCCCGATGGAACGAGCATTTTGGCGGCCGCCGACAGACTCGGCATCAAGATCCCCAGGCTCTGCTTTCATCCGGATCTTAAGCCCTTCGGTTCATGCCGCATGTGCCTGGTGGAAGATGAAAAGACCGGGCGGCTGACGGCCTCCTGCGTCACACCAGCTGCACCGGACATGATCATCCGGACAGGCACGCCCCGCATTCTCCGGCACCGCCGAAACATCGTTCGCCTGATGATTGCGGAACATCCCGAGTCCTGCATCGTGTGCAACAAGGGGAACCGCTGCCAGCTCCGGCAGGTCGCCGCAAACCTGGGCATCGGAGAGGTAAATCTCTATTCGATGCCCAATCCGAAAGCGCTCGAGGAGGCCAACCCGTTTATCGTTCGCGATCTTACAAAGTGCATCCTTTGCGGCAAATGCATCCGGGCGGACCACGAACTGGTGGTGGTCGGTGCGATCGACTACAATCACCGGGGGTTCAAGTCCCGGCCGGCCACAGTCCACGAAAAGGGCCTCGAGCAGTCCAGCTGCACTTTCTGTGGGACCTGCGTGTCGATGTGTCCAACCGGGGCTTTGTCCCCCAAAAGCAGACAGTTTGTGGGCACCCCGGAAAGAGAGGCCCTTTCTATATGCGGGTTCTGCGGGGTGGGCTGCTCGCTGTACATGGGCGTTTCAGGGGATCGGATCGTCGAGGTCAATCCGTCGCATCGACAGGATACGGTAAACGGTGCAACGCTTTGCATCCGCGGGCATTTTGCAAACGATTTTCTGAACAGCCCCGACCGGCTCCACCGTCCCCTGATTGGAATCGGGCCTCGAACCGGGAGTCGAACCGGCGGCGAGCGGGTGCCGGCCTCCTGGGACGACGCGCTGGACCAGGTCGCATCCCGGCTCATGGAGATCAGGCGAACCGAAGGTCCTCAGAGTGTCGGCTTCCTGGGGTCTTCCAAATGCACCAACGAGGAGAATTACCTTTTTCAAAAGCTTGCACGAGCCGTACTGAAAACAAACAACATCGACACGGCCGGCTTCTTTTCGGGGCAACGCCTGCGGGCTCATCTGCATGCCCGGCTGAAAGGACGCTTTCCGGTCCAGCCCTTGTCCCGGCTCGAATCGGCCGATGCGATTCTGGTCATCGGAGCCGATCCGGAGCATTCGGTGCCGGTGGTCGGCTATTATTTAAAGCGGGCCGTAAAAAAAGGGGCCGCCCTGGTGGTGGCGGACCCCCGCAAGACCGGCCTGGTTCACTTTGCATCCGCCTGGCTCCCCCTTGCCCCCGGAAGCGACCTCGACCTGATCCATGGCCTGGCCGCCTTGGTCTCAAGGAAGCGGAGAGGAAAAGAAGAGCAGCCGATGGCCGCCTTCCTCGAGCGGTACACCACCGGAGCAGACGCCTTTAGAAGCGGCCTTGAAGACTGCGATCTGAATCGGGTGAGCCGGACTACCGGGATCGATCCGGCGATGCTGGATGCTGCGGCCGATCTGCTCTTGAGCCGGAGGATCGGTGTGGTGGCGGGCGGCGGCTTGCTCAAACAGCGGCAGGCGGCTCCCGCCCTGGATGCGCTGGTAAATCTGGCATTGATTACCGGCTGTCTCGAGGACAGCGGGGCAGGATTGCATCTTACGGCCGCTGAAAACAACCAGGTCGGCGCCTGGGACATGGGGGCCGCTCCCGATGCCCTGCCGGGCCGGCAGCAGATTCTAAACGAAGACCACCGTAAAGGGTGGGAGCGCGCCTGGCAGGTAAAAATCTCCCCGGATGCGGGGTTAAACTGTGTGCGCATGATCGAAGAGGCCGAAAAGGGGAATCTGAAAGCCCTCTATATCCTGGGCGAAAATCCGCTGCGAAGCTTTCCCCAGCCGGATCGGGTTCGGGCGGCTTTCGATCGGCTCGAATTTCTGGTCGTGCAGGATATCCTTTTGACCGAAACCGCCCAATCCGCCGATGTGATTTTGCCCGGGGCTGCCTTCTCGGAAAAGGGCGGCTCGTTTACCAATCTGGAAGGGCGGATCCAGGCCTTTGACCCTGTGGTCCGGCCGCCCGGCGAGGCCAAACCGGACTGGGAGATCCTAGCCCGGTTGGCCGAAAGAGCGGGCGGCAGACGGTACGCATCGTTTGAAGAGATCCGGGAGGAAATCCGTCAAAATGTGCCGATGTACGGGCTGCTTCCCTCCTCCAGCCGGTCGGCCTGGGTGGAAGAGATCCCGCAGACAGAAAAGATCGCCCTTATACCGCCGGCAGCGGCAGCCGAACCCGCCGCCTTGGCTATGGATGCGGACTATCCGTACACGGCGATTCTGGCCGCCTCGCGGTATCATTTGGGCAGCGGAACCCGCACGAGCCGGTCCGATCGGATCGGAAGCTTCCCGCTAAACGACGCCGTCGAGCTTTCGATTGCCGACGCACAGCGCCTCGGAATCGAAGCCGGTCAGATCGTCCGGATCGTTTCGCCCTGGGGGGAGCTTGCGCGCGGGGTCTGCCTGCAAAGGGCGCTTCGCCCGGGTTGTCTTTTAATCCCCACTGCATTTCGCGGAAACGAGGCCCAGAAGCTGATCGGCCTTTCCGCCGCGGACAGAGCAGATTTTACAGGATGGAATACGGTGCGGGTACGCATCGAGAAAAAGGAGTAAGTGAGAGTGAAACCGAAACCGATCGACTGGGATCTGCTAAAGAGCATAATGGAAAAGCACCGGGGGGAAAAGTGGGGGCTGATTCCGCTGCTGCAGGAGGTGCAGGAAGCATTCGGCTATGTGCCGCCGGAAACCATCGAACCGATTGCAGAGGCACTTACGACCCATCCCTCCGAGGTTCAGGGGGTGGTCACATTTTATTCGGGGTTTTCCTTAAAACCCAAGGGCCGCTGCGTGTTAAGGGTCTGCCGGGGAACCGCCTGCCATGTGAAGGGCAGCAGGGGCATCCTCCGGCTGCTGAAGCGGGAACTAAGCCTTGAAGAAGGGGAGACGAGCCCCGACTATCAGTTTACGCTGGAGACCGTAGCCTGTCTGGGGGCCTGCTTTCTAGCCCCCACCATGATGGTCAACCGGGATTACTTCGGAAAACTCAACCCGACCAAGGTCACCGGCATTCTAGGACAATATGGGGGGCAATACGGAAAGGACAAGGGAGAGCAATCGTAAATGGCAAAACTCTCTTCCATCGGACAACTGGAATGGTTTCGAAACAAGATCCTTGCGAAGGCGGCAGGAGATAGGATCCAGGTGCATATCTGCATGACCGGATGCCGGGCCTACGGAGCCGGCCAGGTGAAAGAGGCGCTTGTCGACGAGGTCAAAAAGCAGGGCCTGACGCAGCGGGTGGAGATTCGCGCAACCGGCTGCCACGGCTTCTGCGCCAAGGCGCCGGTGGTTGCCGTCGAACCTTTGGGAGTCCAGTACCAGGAGGTCGATCCGGTCGACGCTCCGGAAATCGTTTCCGCCACGCTGAAAAGAAATCAGCTCATCGACCGGCTGGCCTACCGGGATCCGAAAACCTTTCAGCCCATCTACCACCGGGATCAGATCCCCTTCTACAAAAAGCAGCTTCGGCGGGTTTTGGCAAACTGCGGGAGAATCGACCCCCAGAATATCGAGCACTATATCGCAGCCGGCGGGTATGAAGCGTTTTCAAAGGCGCTTTCCAAAATGAGCCCGGAGAGTGTGATCGAAGAGGTGGTCGCCGCAAAACTCAGGGGCCGCGGCGGGGCGGGTTTTCCCACCGGGATCAAGTGGAAATTCTGCCGGCAGTCCGCAGGAAGCCCCAAGTACATCATCTGCAATGCGGACGAGGGAGACCCCGGGGCGTTTATGGACCGCGCCATTTTGGAGGGAGACCCCCATGCGGTGCTCGAAGGGATGATGATCGGCGCCTATGCCATCGGCGCTGAGTACGGTTATATCTATGTTCGGGAAGAATACCCGATCGCAGTCGAGCACCTGACGACCGCAATCGAGCAGGCGAGAGAAATCGGCCTCCTGGGAGAAAACATCCTCGGCACAGGACTCTGCTTCGACCTTTCGCTGAAGATGGGGGCCGGCGCCTTCGTCTGCGGAGAGGAGACGGCGCTCATGGCCTCGATCGAAGGGAAACGGGGCATGCCGAGAGCCCGGCCGCCCTTTCCGGCCCAGGCCGGCCTCGATCAAAAACCATCGAATATCAACAACGTGGAGACCTTTGCCAATATCCCTCTGATCGTCAAACACGGGGCCGCCTGGTACGCACAGGTGGGGACCGAACAGAGCAAGGGGACCAAGATCTTTTCGCTTGCGGGAAAGGTCAACAACACCGGGCTTGTCGAGGTCCCCATCGGAGCGACCGTAAAAGATGTGGTCTACGAGATCGGCGGCGGGATTCCCAAAGGGAGACGATTCAAGGCGGTCCAGATGGGAGGACCCTCCGGCGGCTGTGTGCCGGCGCAGTTTTTAAACCTATCGATCGATTTCGACACCCTGCAGCGAATCGGTGCGATCATGGGCTCCGGCGGCATGGTGGTCCTGGATGAAAACAACTGCATGGTTGAAATCGCCCGCTTCTTTTTGAGCTTCACCCAGTCCGAATCCTGTGGCAAGTGCGCCCCCTGCCGGCTGGGCACCACCCAGCTTTTGGAGATTTTGACGCGGATCACCGACGGCCGCGGGCGGATCGAGGACCTCGAGACGATCCGGGATCTCGGACAGACCATGTCCGAAGCATCCCTGTGCGGTCTCGGGATGAACTGCGCCAAACCGGCTTTATCCACCCTGAAATATTTTTTAAAAGAGTATGAGGACCATATCCGGGAGCACCGCTGCGCGGGTGCAACCTGCGATACCATGGTGATTTCGGCATGCCAGCATGCGTGCCCGGCCGGAATCGATGTGCCCAACTACGTTGCCGCCGTGGCCCTTGGAAAATACAAAGAGGCCGTGGAGATCATCCGGGAGCGGAATCCCTTTCCCGCCGTATGCGGACGGATCTGCATCCATCCGTGCGAGTTCAAGTGCCGCCGGGGGGAACTGGATGAACCAGTCGCCATCCGGGCCCTGAAGCGGTTTGCTTCCGACTGGTACTTCACCCACATCGGGCCGGAAAGGGAGCCTTTTCCGGTTACCCGATCGCAGCAGGCGGCGGTTGTGGGAGCGGGCCCCGCGGGGCTGACCTGCGCCTACTATCTGAGAAAGATGGGGTATCCGGTGACTGTCTTCGAAGCCCAGGCGGTTGCCGGCGGCATGCTCGGGGTTACCGTGCCCGAATTCCGCCTTCCGCGCCAGGTGATCGCAGACGAGATCCGGTACATCGAAAACTGCGGGGTCAAGATCCAATACAACTCCCCCATCGACAAGAGCCACACGGTAACCGACCTCTTGTCCGAAGGCTACGATGCGGTCTTTATCGCAGCCGGCGCCCAGGCGAGCAAACGGATCGGGATCCCGGGCGAGGAGGAAGGTCTTTCCGGGCTCTATTACGGATTGAAATTTCTCCGCGACGTCCGAATGGGCAAAGAGATCCGGCTGAAGGGAAAGACCGTGGTCATCGGCGGCGGCAATGTGGCCGTGGATGTGGCCAGAACCGCCCTGCGGGCGGGAGCGCACGATGTGCAGCTTTTCTGCCTCGAACCCAGAGACGAAATGCCCGCCTGGGAAAAGGATGTCGGGGAAGCCGTCGATGAAGGGGTGGTTTTGAACCCTTCATGGTCTCCCAAACAAATCCTCCAGCAGGGGGGAAAGGTCCTGGGGGTTGAATTTGTCCGCTGCGTCTGTGTGTTCGACGATGAGGGCTGCTTCAATCCGATCTGCGATGAAGGGTTGAGCCGGCCGGTAGAGGCCGAAAACGTCATCATTTCCATCGGGCAGGCGCCGGACACCTCGTTTTTGTCTGAAGACAGCCAGTTGGAGCGGGCGCTTTGGGGAGCCCTGAAGGTCGATGAGAACACGCTTTCGACCAACATCCCCGGGGTCTTTGCCGGTGGGGATTTTACCACCGGCCCCACCTACGTGATCCGGGCCATCTCCTCGGGGCGAAGGGCTGCGCTTGCGATTGCCAAGTACCTTCTGGGGGATGCGGCGCGCATTGAAATCCCGGACGAAAAGACCGACCTGGAAATGGAAACCGGGCTTGCCCTGGATCAGGAAGGGGCCGAAGATCAACCCAGGGTCGAACTCGCCATGGAAGAGGCCGCCGATCGCATCAAAGATTTCCGGGAGGTCGAAATGGGATTTTCCGGACCGGACGTCGCCTGCCGCGAGGCGCTGCGGTGCCTGCGATGCGATCTGGAAAAGGAGAAAACATAAGATGATTCGATCGATCACAAAACCGAAACCGGAAGAAGCGCTGGATCGGCTTTTGGAAGGATTCGGCAGAATCTTTATCATCGGCTGCGGAACCTGCGTGACCTTGACCCGCACAGGGGGCCAACCGGAGGTGAGCGCGATGAAAGAAGCACTGGAACAAAAGGGAAAGCTGATCACCGGACAGGTGGTGGTGCCGGTGGCCTGCGACAATCTGACCCTGGAGATCCTGGAAGAATACGGCCCGCAGATGAATCAGGCGGGAGCCTTGCTGATTATGACCTGCGCATTCGGCGTTCAGACCATCGCCAGGCAGTTGAAGAAGATGGTCATCCCGGCGCTCGATACCATATTTATCGGCAAAGAGACCGCTTCCGGGTTTTTCGACGAAATCTGCAACCAGTGCGGAACCTGCATCATCGGCGAGACCGGGGGGATCTGTCCGGTTACAAACTGTCACAAAGGACTGGTCAACGGCCCCTGCGGGGGAACCAACAACGGCAAATGTGAGATCGATTCCAACAAAGACTGCGTATGGACGCTGATCTACAACCGGCTAAACGAGCTCGGGCGCGTCGACTCCATGCGAAAATTCCAGAAACCGAGAAACCACCTCGGAGAACCGAAGCCGGGAAAATTCAGGCTGCCCGCGGCCTGAAACGAACAGTGATAGAAGTCAGAAATCAGAGGTCAGAGGTCAGAAGTCAGAAATCAGAGGTCAGAAGTCAGAGTACGTAGGGCGGGTGAAGCGGAGCGAAACCCGCCGAGTATCTGCAACGATTCAATCAAAGGATCCCCCTATGGTTTCCAAATTCAAAGAAGCTCTCCGGACCAAGGACTTCGTGGTCACCTGTGAAGTTGCACCCGGCAAAGGGACCAATCTGGAGAAGATGAAGCACCACATCGAGCTGCTCAAGGACCGGGTGGATGCCATCAATGTGACCGATCATCAAAGCTCCGTCATGCGGTACCCGTCCCTGGGCGGCGCGCTGCTGATCAAGGAGATGGGAGGTGAGCCCATTCTGCAGATGACGTGCCGGGACCGGAACCGGCTAGCCCTTCAGGCCGATCTTTTGTTTGCCGCCAGCCGGGGCATCCACAACGTTCTCTGCCTGACGGGAGACTCCGTGATGCTGGGAGACCACAAGGAGGCAAAGCCGGTCTTCGACATCGATTCCAGCCAACTTCTGATGACGATCCGGGGGATGGAAAAGGGAAAAGACATGGCCGGAAACGACCTGGACGGAAAAGTATCCTTCTGCGCGGGTGCGATCGTAACCCCGGAAGCAAACCCACTGGAACCACAGCTCATCAAGTTCGAAAAAAAAATCGAAGCAGGAGCCGAGTTCATCCAGACGCAGGCGGTCTACGATCTGGATAAGTATAAAAGATTCATCGAATATGCGCTGCAGTTTCCGGTTAAAATTCTCGCCGGAGTCATCCTGCTCACCTCGGCTCCCATGGCCCGGTTCATGAACAAAAACGTCGCCGGCGTAAACGTCCCGCAGGAGCTCATCGATGAGATGGCATCCGCCCCAAAGGGACGCGCGATCCAGAAAGGGATCGAAATCGCCGGCCGGATGATCACGCGGATCCGGGAGGAGAAGATGGGGCACGGCGTTCACATCATGGCGATCGGCCGGGAGGAGCTCGTGCCGGACATCATGGCAGCCGCGGGGCTGACGTGATTACCGACAACCGTATTCGTGTTGTACGATTCGGTCTGCGGTACTCTTCAATGACATGCCGGACGGCGGCGACTGCGGATGGCTGCATGATCTTGTCTTCCGATGACCGAAATCAAAGCGATTTTTTAAGACGG
>QZKK01000150.1 GCA_003599475.1 Desulfobacteraceae bacterium | reverse complement strand
AAGCTGAAGCTCTGAAATAGCTGAAAGTTGGAAGCTCGAAGAGATGAAAGAGAAGAAAGCGCAAGGCGGAAAGGGAGGAACATCATGAAATTTTTGATCATCGGAGCCGATGCGGCGGGGATGAGTGCCGCCAGCCGGGCCAAGCGAAACGATCCGGATCTCGAAGTGACCGTGCTCGAAATGACCCGGGATGTCTCCTACAGCGCATGCGGGCTTCCATACAACATTGCCGATCCGGAGCATAGTATCGAAGATCTGGTGGTCCGGCCGGCATCGGTTTTCCGGGAAAAGCAGGGAATCGATCTTCGGACGGGACATCGCGTCGAGCGGATCGATCCGGCTGCAAAAACCGTTTCCGGAACCGCAGCCGGCGGCAAGGCGTTTACGCTTCCCTACGACAACCTGCTGATTGCAGCCGGTGCATCTCCTGTAAGGCCCGCGCTCCCCGGACTCGACCGTTCGGGGGTGATGGTTCTGAAGTCGTTGGAAGACGGAAGAAGGATCAAGCAGCATCTGAAAACCAATGGAGTAAAGAAAGTGGTGATCATCGGGATGGGGTATATCGCCCTTGAGATGGCGGAAACGCTTCGGGGGCTCGGTCTTGCGGTCGAGATGGTCAAACCCCGTCCCCGGTTACTTCCCTGGATGGAAGAGCGCCTGGTCCATGCGGTGAAAGAGGAGCTGGAGAAAAACGGCGTTCTGCTCCATCTCGGAAGGGAAATCGAGGGAATCGAAAGCGACGGCAGGCGTCTTTCTGTGGTCTGCACCGGGCTTACGCTCGAATGCGGTATGGTGCTGGTTGCAGCCGGCATCCGTCCCAACAGCGAGCTGGCCGAAGCCGCAGGGCTCGAGCTCGGCCATGAAAAATCGATTGCAGTGGACAGAAGGCTTCAAACCTCGGCCGATTCCATCTATGCGGCCGGAGACTGTGCCGATGCATACCATGTGGTCACCGGCAAAAAGACCTGGATTCCGCTTGCGCTCCGGGCCAACCGCGCCGGCTGGGCGGCAGCCGACAACGTGTGCGGAAAAAATATCGAACTTGCCGGGGTGGCCGGAACCGCAGTCTTTCGGACGTTTGATCTGGAAGTCGCCCGCACAGGGTTGAATGCCGCGGAGGCACAAGCGGCGGGCTTCGAGCCGGTAGAAGAGGTGATTCAATCCCGATCGCGCGCCCATGCGCATCCGGGGTCGTCGACCATCTGGGTGCAGATGGTCGGGGACAAGAAGAGCGGAAGGCTCCTGGGGGTTCAGATGGTGGGAAAGGAAGGGGCGGCCCATCGGATCAACGGGCCGGCTGTGGCCCTGCACAACCGCATGACGGTTGAAGCTTACAGCCAGTCCGATCTTTCCTATGCGCCGCCGTTCGGCCCCACCTGGGACCCGACGCTGAGGGCCGCCACCCAGCTTCTGAAGAAGCTGTAAACGAACTGAAAGTTGAAAGCTGAAAGTTCAGAGCTCAAAGAAAAAGGGATTTTCAGTACTTGTGCGTTGAGCGTCGAGCTTTCCTGATATCCGAGAGGGAAAAATGAATAGCTATCGAAAAGAGCTCTGGTTTAACGTCCCGGCGCGCCGAGGCTTTGTCAACATCACTCCCCAGGTCGAAGCCTGTCTCGAAGAGAGCGGCATCGCAGAGGGGCTTGTCCTCTGCAACGCGATGCACATCACCGCTTCGGTATTCATCAACGACGACGAATCGGGTCTTCACCACGACTACGACCTCTGGCTGGAGAAGCTCGCCCCGCATGAACCGGTCTCCCAATACCGGCACAACGTCGGCGAGGATAACGCCGACGCCCATATGAAGCGCCAGATCATGGGCCGGGAGGTCGTGGTTGCGGTGACCGGCGGGAAACTCGACTTCGGCCCCTGGGAGCAGATCTTTTACGGAGAGTTCGACGGCAGGCGCAGAAAAAGGGTGCTGGTGAAAATCATCGGGGAATGATCGATGATATGGAATGAAGCCTGGACGATCTCTCGACATTGGGGCTCAGTATCCAGAACCCCAAGAATATAGGCCTCTGGCTACTGCAGATGGACAGACAGCTCAGTATGCAGATCCACGCATTTCATTCAAGACCTGTTCTCCGGTTACCACATGGACGCCGCTGACCTCGGCGTTTGTGACGTTCGCAACCGCCGGAACGAACAGGACGTGGAGCAGACTCTTGTCTCGAAGCCCTTTCACGGAAGGAACACCCTTTGTAAGAAGTATTTTTGCCAGGGTACGCAGCTTGGACAAATCGACCGGGCGTTCCGACCACTTTGCCTCTCCAAGGAGCACGCACTGTCCGTCAAGGGATTGCGATACGACATCCCATTCCGGTCCTTTGCCATGCCAGAAGCGGAGGGCAGGCTCCCAGTGGCCTGCCTCATGGAATGCGGGGTGGTTCACAGCCCCCAA
Organism: Desulfobacteraceae bacterium; assembly: GCA_003599475.1. Next base: position 10,215 of record QZKK01000150.1, on the reverse strand, counting down.
GGTGACCCACTGACGGCAAAGCTCTTCCCATGCAACGGACGCAAGAGCCGATTTGGCTTCTCCCCAAAACTTCTGACGGGCTTGCGCAGAAGCGTCTGCTAGAACTCCTCGATTCTGAGCAACCACCCGGAACCACATACGGCAGAAAGGATCGGCAATCTTGTAGAGCGAACGTTTTGCAGCGGACGAAGGCGTGCCAAAAGGAGTTTCGCGTTGGATCAGCCCCAACTCCATAAGTCGCTGCAAGGGGCGGCTCATCGAGGTTGCAGGCTCACCGACTCGTGCGGCAATTTCAGAAACCCTGTGCGCCCCAAGACCAATGGCATCCAGAATCGGCCGCAGCGCCACTGCCGGTGGCAGCTCCTCAAGCAGGAGACGTTCCGGCTCCTCGTGCAAAGGGCCTAGCGGATTCAATACCAGATAATCCACCGCAAGGTCCAGAGACAAGCCCGACTCTGACATCAGCTCCCAGTAGCGGGGTACCCCTCCCCAGGCTGCGTAAGCCAGAATCGCATCTTTTGCAGTCGAAAGTCCCAAAGCCTCCGGCAGATACCCGGCAGGAAGAGGTTTCAGGTGAAATGCCTCTTTCGCTCGACCGTAAAGCGGCTCTGTCGCTCCCATCACCAGGCCTTGCATCATGCGCTGGCTGGAGCCCGCAAGCGCCACTGCAAGCCCCGCCTCCTTCGCCTCGTGGGCCATCCAAACCTGAATGATGCTGGGAAGCTCTGGGCTCGTTGCCACCAGATAGGGGAACTCATCCACGATGAGCGGCCCTCGCCACCTCTGATGCATTGCTTCCGAAGAGATCCTTCCGAGGAGGGATCTCCAATCCGGATATTCCACTTGATCAAAACCGGGAAACCGGGTCGCCAGGGAAACTGCAAAATAGCGGCGCTGAATGGGTGCCGCCGACTGGTCCGCTACCGTATAAAGGCCCTCGTGCCTTCTGCTCCATTCCAGAAGAAGCCTGGTTTTACCGATACGCCTCCGCCCCCAGACAACAGCGAGCCCCCCCGTGGGTATCAGCCGCTCCAATCTTCCAAGCTCCTCTTCCCGGTCGAGGAAATCCATCGGGGAAGTCCTCCCTTATCAAGCCTTTGAAGATAAAACCGAAATTCGGCATTTCCGGTTAGGAATATATTATACATTAAAGCATAATATTTTAAAACATAATGTTTTGATGCAGAACTCGACCATCGCCATAGCGATGGTCGGCGCCGGCCGGATCGGCATGCTCCTGTGGGATGCCATGCTGCTCATTCCTGGTCGTGGTCGTCGTTGGGTACGGCTTTCATCCGCAAAGCGGTTTTATAATGCAGCTTGGAAATCCCCGGCGAACCATACCTCCTTTGACAATTGACCTATTTAAAGACTATATTCAGTCATACGCAGAAACGGAGGCACAATCATGAAATTGTCCAACCAAATCAAGCCTATCAGTTACCTGAAAGCCCATGCTTCCGAAATTGTTAGAAAATTGGGCGAACATCGGGAACCATTGATCATCACCCAGAATGGCGAAGCCAAAGTAGTCATACAGGACATCAAGAGCTACGAGCAGACCCAGGAAACAATGGCCCTCTTGAAAATCCTGGCGCTCGGCATGCGGCAAATTGAGGATGGTAATGTCCTGCCCGCCGAGGATGTGATAAGACAGCTGCGTCAACGGCGAGAGACTCGATGATGGTGTTCGCAGTTTTGCTGACACATGATGCGGCACGCGACCTTGAAGAGATTTTTGATTATACTGCTCTGCACGATTCGCCCCAAAAAGCAGATTACGTTTTGGAGCAGATCGGAAAAGTTTTCTCCAGCCTGTCCGATTTTCCCGCGCGGGGTGTTCATCCAAAAGAATTACTCGCGCTGGGGATTCGCGAATACCGAGAGATCTTTTTTAAACCTTACCGCATCATTTACCGAATCATAGACAAGAAAGTGTATGTTCTGTTGATCGTTGATGGCCGTCGCGACATGCAGGCCCTGCTGCAGCGACGACTGTTGAACGCATAGCGAAGCGCGGATTTACCAACTCGGGAGAAATGATGGCTTCGAATATGGCCTTTATTGAAATGATCGGGGGGACTGCCGGAGTCCTGACGACTCTAGCCTTCGTACCTCAAGTCATAAAAGTGATTCGGACGAAATCGACCAGCGACCTTTCCCTGGGAATGTTCCTGACCCTTTCTACGGGAGTGTTTCTCTGGCTCGTCTACGGTCTCTGCATCGGGTCGAAACCGCTGATTTTCGCAAACACCGCAACTTTCATCTTTTCATCCGTCATTCTCTGGTACAAAATCAAATGCGGATAACGATCCTTCTTAAAAGCATCTCAGAAATCATGCCTGCCATCCCAAGTGCCGGCGCGCCATAAGGCATAGAAATCACCTTCCGGGTTGTCGGTCATCGATGTTGTCTCCGGTGTACCAGCGCCAGCGGGAAAACTCGGGGACGGTCTCCAGATAGCTCGAGCCTTTCTCCTTCAGCATCGCATCGAGCGCATCGAAGAAGTCGGGATCGTTGAGCGTCTGATCGTTTTTGCAGGAATCTAACACAGCTTTAATGCAATCTTCATGGTTTGCCGTCATAAACATCCCTCGGCGGCAAAATTCCGATTGCGAGGTGAGGTTTGACCCATCGATTTACCCATAAACTCCGGCAGCGGTGGCTCAAGGTACTGGCCGAAGCGCCTGCCGACCTTCTGGAAAAGGCCTGGCAGGATGTGGAAGAAAAGCCGGCTTGCACCTATCTGCGCCCTCCGGAGACCGGTATGGTCATGGTCCGCGCACGCACGGGCGGTACCGGACAGCCGTTTAACCTGGGGGAAATGACGGTATCCCGATGCACGGTAAAGATCGAAACCGGGCAGGTCGGCTGCGGGTATGCGATGGGAACCAACCATCGGCAGGTCGAGTTGATCGCGCTCTTCGACGCACTTCTTCAGGATTCCCGGTGCCATTCGAAGCTTTTGAATTCGGTTGTTGCGGAACTGGAGATCCTTCAAAAAAACCGGGAAGAGACGACCGCCAAGAAAACAGCCTCAACAAAGGTGGACTTTTTTACCATGGTAAGGGGAGACTGAAATGAGAATGAATGCCTGCATCGACACGGATCGGATCACACCGGGATTTGCAGACCCGGTTTTCGACTCCCAGCAATCCTTTAGAGCGATCATGGATGCGATGACGCATCCGGGCCGGAAGGGAGTCGTTCCGGAAGCATTGACGCCGCCTGAACCCGTCAACTGCGCCTCTGCAGCCATATGCCTGAGCCTTCTGGATTTCGAAACCCCTTTCTGGTCGGATTTAAACCCGGGCACGCCGGCCCTGGAATGGCTTAATTTTCACTCCGGCTGCAAAATCGTCTCCCATACCTATGATGCCCTCTTTGCACTGGTCACCGACCTTTCGGCCTTGCCGCCTTTGCATCATTTCCGGATCGGAACGGATGAATGCCCGGATACGTCCACCACACTCATCGTTCAGGTGGAAGGTTTTGCGATGAAAAACGGAAAGCGGCTGACCGGCCCCGGAATCCCGACCAGCCGTCGACTGAGCGTCGGCGGCATCCCCGGTACCTTCTGGGAACAGTGGCACGCTCAGTTTGAAATTTTCCCCTTGGGTGTGGATGTGATCTTTACATTTGAAAACTGCCTTGCGGCGCTGCCGCGGTCCACCCGGGTCGGAGGATAAGAGATGTACGTTGCCGTAAAAGGCGGTGAAAAGGCCATCACCAATGCCCATCGGTTTCTTGCCGAAGTCCGGAGAGGGGATGCAGCGGTCCCGGAGCTGAGCATCTCCCAGATTGAAAACCAGATGGGCCTTGCCGTCGACCGCGTCATGACCGAAGGGTCCCTCTACGATCGAAAACTGGCCGCACTTGCCGTCAAACAGGCGCAGGGAGATACGGTCGAAGCCGTTTTCCTGCTTCGCGCCTACCGGACCACCCTGCCTCGCCTGGGAAATACGGGGCCTATCGATACCGGAAAGATGCGGGTCCTGCGCCGTATCTCCGCAACCTTCAAGGACATTCCCGGCGGGCAGATACTCGGCCCGACCTATGACTACACGCACCGGCTCCTGGATTTCAGGCTCGCCAAACCGGAAATGGAACGAAACGACGAATCCCTTGCCCCGGCCGAATCGGGGGTCGATGCCGCCATGCCGCGCATTGCGGACATTTTGGACACCGAGGGGCTTATCGAAACGCTTCCTGTTGAAAACCCCGGAGGCCCGGTTGCCGACCTGACGCAGGAGCCGCTCCGGCTTCCGGCGGGAAGAGATGTCCGGCTCCAGAATCTTGCCCGGGGAGACGAGGGGTTTCTTCTCTCCATGGCCTATTCGCTCCAGCGAGGGTTCGGTGCGGCCCAGCACCCGTTTGCCGGCGAGATCCGCTTCGGAAAGGTCTCCGTCGAAATCACCCCCGATGAACTGGGATTTTCCATCGAAATCGGAGAGATTGCGGTCACGGAGTGCGTCATGCTCAGCAGGCATAACGGATCGGCGAATTCTCCGCCGGAGTTCAAGCAGGGCTACGGCCTGGCCTTCGGCCACTGTGAGCGCAAGGCCATGGCCATGGCCGTCGTGGACCGCGCCCTCCGGTGCCGGGAACTGCAGGAAGAACCGATTTACCCGGCACAGAACGAAGAATTCGTCCTGTTCCACAGCGACAACGTGGAAGCCTCCGGCTTCGTCCAACACCTCAAACTGCCGCACTACGTCGATTTCCAGGCAGACCTGGTACTGATACGGAAGATGCGGGAAAAATATCAACGGCAGCAATCGAAAGAAGATGAAAAAGAAAACACCGCCGGCGCATCCTGACGCGCCCGTTAAATCCCGGGCCATGGAAGGATACAATTACGCTTACCTGGACGAACAGACCAAGCGGATGATTCGCCGTACCATTTTAAAGGCCATCGCCATTCCGGGATACCAGGTCCCTTTCGGCAGCCGGGAGATGCCTCTTCCGTTCGGATGGGGGACCGGGGGGATTCAGATCACCGCCTCGCTGATCGGGCCCCGTGACGTGCTCAAGGTCATCGACCAGGGCGCCGACGACACCACAAACGCAGTCAGCATCCGTCATTTCTTTGCGCAAACCGCAGGGGTGCGAACCACCACCCGAACGGAAGAGGCAACCCTCATCCAGACGCGCCATCGGATTCCTGAAACGCCCCTGAAGGAAAACCAGATTCTGATTTACCAGGTCCCCATACCCGAGCCGCTTCGGTTTATCGAACCGAGGACCGCCGAGCTGCTCAGGCTCCATGCGCTGGCCGAATACGGGATCATGTACGTGAAGCTCTACGAGGATATTTCCCGGCACGGTCATATCGCCACAGCCTACGGCTATCCGGTGATGGTCAACGACCGGTATGTGATGAGCCCATCGCCGATTCCCAAATTCGACAATCCCAAGATGAACCGCATGCCGGCCTTGCAGCTCTTCGGCGCAGGCAGGGAGCGGAGGATCTATGCGGTGCCGCCCTACACCTCGGTAAAGAGCCTTGATTTCGAGGACCACCCCTTCCGCATCGAAACCTGGCCGCAGCGCTGCGCCTTCTGCGGATCGGAAACCAGTTTCCTTGATGAAATCATCACCGACGACAAAGGCTCGCGCCTCTTTGTCTGCTCGGACACGGATTATTGCAGCCGCAGGCGGGAAGCGGGTTCGACCGGCACTCAGCAGCCGTCTGCGATCGATTCCGGAACCCCGATGAGCACAGGGAGGCGACCATGATCGGTGCGGTTCATGAGCAGGCGGTCCTGCTGCAGGCGGACGGGGTGAGCAAGTTTTTCGGCCTCCACACCGGATGTCGCGGCATCCATCTTGAGATCCGGCCGGGGGAGGTGCTCGGCATCGTCGGTGAGTCCGGTTCCGGCAAAACCACTCTCCTCAACTGCATCTCCGGCCGGCTGCCGCCCTCGGAAGGGGCGGTCTGGTATCAGGCGGCGACCGGACGCCTCGATTTATGGAATTCCCCGGAGCCCTATCGGCGGCGAATCATGCGGACCGAACTGGGCGTTGTCTGCCAGAATCCGCGGGACGGACTGCGAATGAACATCAGCGCAGGCGGCAACATCGGTGAAAGGCTGATGGCAAACGGCAGCCGGCATTATGGAAAAATCAGGCAAGCGGCGCTCAACTGGCTCGAGCGGGTGGAAATCGACCCGGGTCGGATCGACGATTCGCCGAAAACCTTCTCCGGCGGCATGCAGCAGCGGCTTCAGATCGCGCGAAACCTGGTGACAGAACCCCGCCTTGTCTTTATGGATGAGCCCACCAGCGGTCTGGATGTGTCGGTTCAGGCACGGCTGCTCGATATTTTAAGAAGCCTGGTCACCGAGCTCAATCTCTCCATGGCGGTGGTGACCCATGATCTGGCCGTCGCCCGCCTGCTGGCCCACCGGCTGATGGTCATGCGAAACGGCGAGGTGGTGGAAGCGGGCCTTACCGATCAAATCCTGGACGACCCGCAGCACCCGTACACCCAGCTGCTGGTGTCGTCGATTCTGCGGCCGTAGGCAAAGGGTCTCTATCATGGACTGGATCATTCAAATCGACCGCCTGAAAAAGCGGTTTTTTCTCCAAACCCAGGGAAACGCCGAGATCCCCGTATTCGACAATTTTCAGATGACGCTCAACGCCGGTGAGAGCGTGGGGCTGGTTGGCCCGTCCGGGGCCGGCAAGAGCACCCTGCTGCGCCTGATGTACGGCAATTACGTCACGGAGTCCGGCAGGATCCAGGTCCTGCACAAAAAAAGGATTGTCGATATTGCGACCGCCGGACCCCATACCGTTCTGGATATTCGAAAGTGGACCATCGGGTACGTGAGCCAGTTTCTTCGCGTCATCCCGAGAGTTCCGGCCCTTCAGGTAGTGATGGAACCGCTTCGCGAGCGCGGTGTTGCGGAAATATCGGCCCGAGAGCAGGCGGAAAGCCTTCTTGCGCGTCTGCGCATTCCCCGGCGGCTGTGGGCTTTGTCCCCGACGACTTTTTCCGGCGGCGAACAGCAGCGGATCAATATCGCCAGGGGCTTCATCGCTCCTTTTCCCGTCATGATCCTGGACGAACCCACCGCATCGCTAGACCCGGTCAACAAAAAGACCGTAAAGGAGCTGATCCTCGAAGCACGGGGGCGCGGTACGGCAGTGGTCGGCATCTTTCACGATCCGGCGGACCGCAGCGATCTGGTGACCCGTACGGTCGACATCCCGCTCCGCAGCAACGGCCGATGATCGGTCTTTCCGGTCCTGTTTTCCATCTTTTCGCGCGGCACGCTTAAAACAAATCGAATCCTAATCGAACGCTCATCCGAGGCCTTTAGCATCACCGGCATTGCAGATCGAAAATATCAAAAAGGAGGTTTTTAATGTCTGAGCCGTATATCGATACCGCCGCGATAGAGATCGAATCCGTCAGCAAGACCTTCGGAAAACGCAAAGCCTTGCGTAAGGTGAGTATTCGCGTTGCGCCGGGCGAGATGGTCGCCCTCATCGGGCCATCCGGGTCGGGCAAGTCGACCCTGCTTCGGCATGTATCCGGATTGGTCGCGGGCGACCGGGATTCGGGCGGCATCCTCATTTTAGGCCGTGAAGTGCAGAAAAGAGGCGCGATATCCCCCGACATCCGGCGCATCCGGTCCGAGGTCGGTTTCATTTTTCAGCAGTTCAACCTGGTGGGCCGCCTGCCCCTGCTGACCAACGTGATGGCCGGAATGCTGGCCCGGGTGGGCACCTGGCGCAGCCTGCTTGGCTGGTTTTCGCGAGAGGAAAAAAGACAAGCCATGCATGCCTTGTACCGCGTGGGGTTGGCCGAATATGCGGCCCAGCGCGCCGGCACCCTTTCGGGCGGCCAGCAGCAGCGTGCAGCCATCGCCCGCGCCATGGAGCAGCACGCCCGGATCATTCTGGCCGACGAGCCCATCGCCTCCCTGGACCCGGAGTCCGCCCGCCTGGTGATGGAATGCCTTTCGGCTTTAAACCGGTGTGACGGAGTCACCGTTCTCGTCAGCCTTCACCAGGTCCAGTTCGCATTCCAGTATTGCATGCGTTCCATCGCCATGAAGGAGGGGCAGGTGGTCTACGACGGCCCGAGCGCAGAGCTCACCGCGGCCGCGCTGCGCAACATCTACGGCTTGAAATCGACCGAATTCGACCTTGACGGGACCGTACCGTTGAATATCGGCCTGTGCGGTCAAATAGCCGCGGTAGCATGAAAAAAAGGTGTTCTAGAACAGATCCGCCCGCATTCGTGTTGAATCGGAAATCAATTTCAATCAAGTACTGAAAGGAGAAACAAAATGAAAAGTGTACTCAAGATGTTCATCGGACTGATTGTTTTCGCCGCGCTTGCCGCCGGCGCCGCCTCGGCGGCGGAGGATCTTAAGGAAATCACACTCGGCATCATCCCTACCGAGTCTTCCGCCTCTGCGATGAAAGGCTTCGAGCCGTTCCGGGCCGACATGGAAAAAGCCCTGGGGGTTCCGGTGAAACTGTTCATCGCGCCCGACTACGCCGGTGTCATCGAGGCGATGCGCTTCAACAAGGTTCAGATCGCCTGGTTCGGCAACAAGTCCGCCATCGAGGCGGTCAACCGCGCAGACGGAGAGGTCTTCGTCCAGACCGTGGACGTAACCGGAAATCCCGGCTACTGGTCGCTCATCGTCGTGCACAAGGACAGCCCCTACCAGAACATCGACGAGATCGTCCGCGACGGCAAAAACCTCACCTTCGGAAACGGCGACCCCAACAGCACCTCGGGTTATCTCATCCCGACCTATTACATCTGGGGGCAGCGCGGCATCGACCCGGCCAAGCACTTCAAACTGATGCGCAATGCCAATCACGAGACAAACCTCATGGCCGTAGCCAACAAACAGGTGGATTTCGCCACCAACAACACCGAGAATTGGGACAAATTTTCCAAAGCCAATCCGGACGCGATCAAAAACGTTCGCGCCGTCTGGAAGAGCCCTCTGATCCCGAGCGACCCCATGGTATGGCGCAAGGACCTGACCAGGGAGTGGAAAAGCAGAATCAAAGGTTTTTTTCTGGCCTACGGCCGGATCGGGGTAAACAGGGAAAAGGAACTCGAAGTGCTGAAAAACATGAGCTCCGGCTGGGCGCCTTTCCAGGATTCATCCAACCACCAGTTGCTTCCGATCATGGAAATCAACTACGCCAAGGATAAGATGAAGCTCCAGAGCGGCACTTCCTCCGACAAAGCTCAGAAAACGGCTGAAATCGACAAAAAACTGGCCGAGATCCGGTCCTACACCAAGCTCATCGAACAATTCAATTAGAAAGATTCTGCGGGGGTCTTTGCCGCAGGGCGGACCCCCGCATCGATTTTTAGGTGACATCGATATGCTCTCAGCGAGTCAGACCCTGGCCATTCCCGAAACCCCTTTAAGCCGAAAGCTGCTCCGCCTGCTTGTCGGTCTTGTTTTCGCCGTCGTGCTGATGTGGGCCTGGCGGGGCTCCGAAATGCGGCCGTTGGACCTATATACTTACAGCGGCAATATGGCCCAATACCTGTCCGGATTCCTCTCGCCGGATTTCGACGACTGGCGGGCATACCTTCACCAGACGGCTGTGACCATTCAAATCGCCATCTGGGGAACCCTGCTCGCAGTGATTGGGGCTGTGCCCCTGGGGTTGCTCTCCTCGACCAACGTGGCTCCGATCTGGATCTATCAGCCGGTGCGCCGCGTCATGGACGCCTTTCGCTCCATCAACGAAATGATTTTTGCGATGCTCTTCATCAGCGCGGTGGGCTTAGGCCCTTTTGCCGGGGTGCTGGCGCTTTTCATGCACACCCTGGGTACGCTGGCAAAGCTCTTTTCCGAGGCGGTGGAGGCCATCGACCCCCAGCCCGTGGAAGGCATCCGCGCCACCGGTGCAGACAAAGTGCAGGAAATCGCCTACGGCATCATCCCGCAGGTGGTGCCGCTTTGGATTTCCTATTCCCTCTATCGGTTCGAATCCAACGTGCGCTCGGCGAGCGTCGTGGGGATGGTCGGCGCCGGCGGGATCGGCATGCTCCTGTGGGATGCCATCCGCAGCTTCAACTACGGGGCGACCGCGGCCATGCTGCTCATCCTGGTCGTGGTGGTCAGCCTGCTGGATTTGGGATCGGCTTTCATCCGCAAGCGGTTTATTTGATGTCCGGGACGGATTTGAGCAATTCCCGAATGACGGGGGCGCCGGCCA
>QZKK01000220.1 GCA_003599475.1 Desulfobacteraceae bacterium | reverse complement strand
GGACGCATACTCCCTTGAGGGTCCCCTTGTCCAGGGCGCCGGCAATCTTCTTGACGTCGATTTCAAGCCCCGAAAACCCAATCAGCGCAGTCTGTCTGGCCTCCGGGATATCCCGCGGGATATCCCGCCGCAGATCGTTGGCCTCCTCGGCCATCCGGATGATCTCGCCGGCAAAACCGGCCGGGTCCTGCCCTCTTCCGAGGCTGTTGGGAGAGACCAGTTTGACGTTGTATTCCTTGGCAAGCATTTTGATGGACGGGTTCACAGACTGATCTCCCGCCACGATCAGATCGACCGCTCCCGTCATCAGCGGGATTTCCTGGGATCCGTAGTTTGTCACCGGCGGAAATACATAGGGCGGAACCATCGGATCGGTGCAGACGCCGAACACATTGATCCCTTTTTCCGCTGCCTTTTGGGCGATCTGCTGCTTGAGCACCGGAGAAATCCGTCCGTAGATGAGGATGTTGACCCCTTGTTTGCCGAGGACTCCGAGTCCCACCTCCACTTTCGTCGGCCCGGGAGTTCCGAAAACAGCACGCTTGAGCGATGCATACATCTTCTGGGCGAAGCTTCCCAGCAGGGCGCATTTCAGGGTCCAAAGGAGAGTTTCCTCCACCGAGGAGATGCCGCCTTCGAGTTTTTGGGATGCTTTGATCAGATCGGTTGCAATCCCTTCCGGCATGATGTTTTTCGCGGTCCAGGCTTCCACCATGTCCTTTGGAAGATCGGCCGCACCGTTTGAGGCGCCCTCATGAATCAGCTTCTGGATCGATTTGAGCATTCGGTCCGCCGCTTTCTTGTCCTTCGGCTCGATGGCGCCGCCCGAAACCGCCTGCGTAAAATCGTTTAGAACGTCTAAATTCGCCATGGTCCCCTTGAGAATCAGGCGGAGCAGGGATTGCACCGCAAGGGTGTCCCTGTCTTTTCCGCAGACCCCCATCTTGTTCTGGTCCTTGAAAGGATGGCTGATGCAGGGTCCCTGCAGGCAATCCCGGCAGCTCAGGCCGGCTTCACAAAAGCCGCACTCCGGCAGTTGCCCCTCATACCGATCCCATGACAACGTGACCTCCTGGTCTGCCGCTTTCAACAGGAACTGTTCAACCGCACTGTCGGCAGACTTTTTCTGGATGTACTCCATCTTTAAGCTCCTTTCTGGCACTTAATAAAGGTTTCAGGTTTCAGTGTTCAGGTGTCAGGTTCTCCCCTCCGGCCTGACATTTGACGGCTGAAACCTTCAAGATCCCTGACATTAAAATTTTTTCTTCCGGTAATCTTTGCGCTCCTGAACGCTGATGGCGTTGGTCGGGCATGCCTCCGCACAGATGGGATATCCCATGTTCCGGCATCGATCGCATTTGACGGCCACCTTGAAAGAGGGCGAGGGATTGATGATTCCAAAAGGGCACACCATCACACACATCCAGCAGCCGATGCAGGTTGATTCGTGGACATAGACCAGACCCGTCTCGTCCCTCCGCATCGTTCCGTTCGGACACGCATAGAGGCAGGGCGCATCTTCGCAGTGCCGGCACTGAAGAGCAAATTTTTTCCCCTCCACGTATACGCGGGGAATCGGCTGCGGGTCGTCGTGGATGGATGCAGGGAGCTCCTTGCTTTCCGATGCGATTTCCGAACCGCACCAGAGTTCGCACTGATGGCATCCCGTGCATTTCTCCGGATCAACTTTGATGACTTGCATGTTTGTCTCCTTCTATAGAGGTTTCAGGTTTCAGACGCGCTCCCAAGCTGACACCCGACACCTGAAACCTTCTTCCTTGGAAATTGGACATTGGACGTTTTCCATTGGACATTCTACAGCCCGGTATCCATGATCTCTTTGTATTCGGGTTCTGAAAACAGTATTGCATTTCTGCGCAGGACCGGAAGGATGTCCATGAAGCTCAACGACTTGCTCATGAGCGCCGGAATGAACTCGGAGACATCGACCTGTTTTCGCATCAGGGTCGTGATGATGCCGGATTTCTGCGTCTGTCCGACGAAAATCGCTCCGATGATGGTACCGTTCTTCAAGATGATCTTCTTGTAGACATTTTTGGTCCGGTTTTTGATCTCTTCGAAGTAGCAGTTCTCATCGGCATACGAGCACTCGGACGGATGCGTCACCCCCATTGACATGGCCGGGAATCCGATAAAGTTGCCGATGGAGTTCATCCGGACCGATCCCGGAAAAACCGATCGGCGCCCCGCCATGTTCAACCCGGCCACTTTCCCCTCCTCTACGGCCATGGGCCAGATGGCGTTGATGAAATGGGTGTTGCGGGCGATGTCGAAGGTTTCGCAGACGTCGCCGGCCGCATAGATGTTTTCGATGTTGGTCCGCATCTGCGCATCGGTTTTGATGCCGCCCATGTCCCCGATGGCGATTCCCGCATCCCTGGCCAGCGATATAGACGGGCGCACACCGACGGCTAAAAGAACCATGTCGCAGTCGATGGTCGCGGCGCGGGTGGCAACTCCGGTCACCCTTCCGTTTCCCTTGAATTCTAGGGCTCGTTCGCCTGTGATCACCTCGACTCCCATATCCTCGATCACCTTGCGGATGATGGAGGCGGCTTCCTCGTCGAATACCGTGGGCAGGACCTGTCCGAGTTGCTCGAGCAGCGTCACCTTCATTCCTCTTCGCATCAGGCTGATGCTCGATTCCACGCCGATGCTTCCGGCGCCGATGACGACCGCCTTCTTCCCCTTCATGTTGAGTACCTTCTCGGCATCTGCCATCGTCTTCAGCGTCGAAATCCCCTCTTTTTCCACGCCGGGAATTTTCGGGACGATGGCGTTTCCGCCGGTTGCCAGCAGGAGCCGGTCGTACGGGTAGCTCTTCCCGTCATCTGCTTTGACGCTGTTTGAAGCCGGTTGGATTTCCAGGATTCTTACACCGATGTGCGGGGTGACCGCCGATTGTTCGAAAAAATCCGCAGACCTGAAATTGAGCATCGGCTTGGAGAGTTCCTCCGCTACGTAGTACGGAAGCAGGACTCTTGAGAACAATGGGGTTTTTTCGTCGCTGAAAAGATCGATCTGCGAATCCGGGTCGACCGATCGAATGGCCTCCACCGCGCTGATCGAAGCGGCGCTTCCCCCGATAATGACATACTTCATTGATATCTCCTTCCACCGAGTTTAGGTTGGTATTGATTCCGTCCTTAATCGGCAATTCACGAGGTGTAAACATCGAAAATCCGAATATCGAAATCCGAAATCCGAAACAATACCAAAACCCCAAATTCAAAATTCAAAACAAACCAGGCCGGAGCGGTGGTTTTTGAGTTTTATTCGTATTTTTTTCATTTGAATTTGTTTCGAGTTTCGATATTCGAGTTTCGAATTTCCGTGTCTCCGGCAAAAGATCGCACTGTGTTATCCCCGAATTCACATTACCGGCAATTGAGACACGGCTCTAATACAGGTTTCTGACTGTAAAGAGCTTCATCAATTCCCGAAAGTGCTTCTCGCCGCGCGTCAGGTTGTAGTTTCCGCAGGTGCAGCATTCGGCCATCTCCTTGCAGCAGTCCTGTACGGTTCTGCGGCCTCTCTTGACGTCCCTGACCATTTTCCCCACCAGATCGGATGCGATCATGGCGTGCCCGCACATGGTGGTTGTCTTCAGCACCTCATAATCCGGCAGCCGCTCGGTCCGTCCCCAGGTGCCGAGGGAGTACTCGAGGGAGTGAATGGGGCCGAGTCCCGCCTCGTTCATGCATTCCTGTACCACATCGGTAACTCCCGATATGATCACCGAGATTCCGGGGCGGTTCTCTTTGAGATCCTTCAAGAGGGAGACGATCTTGTCCCGGTTGTCGAAGGTGCACTCCACGATGGTGCCGTCGGTGACCCGTTCCAGGATATCGGCCATGGTGGTGTTGTGGATGTTTCCGGTTTTCATGTCCCCCAGGTTCACAGGACCGTGCTTGTAGCAGATGCTGAGAAACTTCTGGGTCTTGGGGGCCGACCCCTTCTTGTTGACCCCGGTTGCCGGGCACCCCAGCACCACGAAATCGTTTTTTAAGTCTTCGTATTCACCTCTCCGGTGAAGGCTGTGCGTCATGATGCTCCTCCTCAAGATAGAGTGTTCAGCGTTCAGCGTTCAGTGTTCAGCGTTCTCTTCGTTAACAATTAACAATTCTTCCGGCTCGCTGAAACCCGAAACCTGAAACCTTTAAAAATACTAGTTGCGATCCGGGTAGAATTTAAACGACGGCTCGCCGAGGCCGAGATTGTTCTTGGTATTGATGGAGTAAAAGATTCCAAGTTTTTCCAGTATCGCTTTGGTCGGCACCTCGCCCTCGGGGGTCACCTTGGTGATCACCTCCACCGTAAAGACCGTATCGACTCTCTTTGCCGCCTCCTCCAGGGCCTTTATGGCCTCCGGAAGCTTCTCGAGCTTGCATTTCCCCTCGATGATGGCCGATGTGGCCTTTTCTCCAAGCACATCGTCCCGCAGCTTTCCGATATTCTTATTTTCCATGAAATGGGTCACCGGGTTTTCTTCCGCCATGACGTAGCCGATGTTTGCCCCCATCAAGGCCATGGCAACGATTTCCACATCCCGGAAATAGGCTCCGATTCCAGGCCTTCCGAGTTCGACACCGACTCCGACCTCCCCCGGCATAAAGGTCCCCTTGACGTCGTTTGTCTTCATCTCCTCGGTTCCGCGGCCGGGCACCTGAGAGCCCTTGAACTCGATCAGGGGATTGCTCAGGATGCCGCGAACTTCACGGGGCCATTGCTCCTGCTGCTGGTAAAGCGCGTTTACCGGGCAGATCGCCGCCCGCAGGCACAGGCCGCAGTCGGTACAGGCTTCCTGGTCGATTTGAATGTAAAATCTTCCGGGAATTCGCTCATGCCGACGGAAGCTCTGTATCCTTCCCATCGGGCAGTATGGGAAGCATCGCTTACAGGCAATACACTTATCCGGATCTGCTTTCATACATCCCTCCTTGCTCTATCGATTGTGGTTCTGGCGGGGTAACTCCCCGGATGATTCAATCTCGGCCACCAGGAAAGAAGATGAGAAGGTGAGAAGATAAGAAGTCGAGAAAAAAATTTTCTGATCTTCTAAACCTTGATGAACTCGTAAAAAGTCAAGAATTTGCTTATTTCGTCATTCCGGCGAAAGCCGGAATCCAGTATTTTCAATAGCTTCTGGATTCCTCCCGGACCCGATCCGGGATCTCCGGAGTGACGGGTTTTAGGACTTTTTACGATAACGACAACCTTCTCACCTTCTGCGATTTGTGTCTGCGCTCCATGAGGGGCCGAATGCTTGTCTTCAACATTCCGAAAAGCTTGCCTCGAGGGCGTCGTCCATTGATTCCTGAATATGTTTTCGCATGATGCGCTCGCAAAGCTCCGGCTCTTTCAATCGAAGCGCCAGCATGATCTTGCGATGTCCTTCGATGGCCCTTCTGGCGCTATCCTCGCTGTGGAGCGTATCTTTCCGATGGCGCAGAACATACTTGCGCATGTCCGCCATCATCGAGTGGAGACGAGGCATATCGGAAACCATCCCGTGCAGCGTATCGTGGAATTTGGTGTTGTACCGGTAGATTTTTTCAAAATTTCGCTGCTTCAGTGCTTCTTCCGCCTTTTGAATGAAATCTTCGAGTCTTTCGAAATCCGTTTCCGTAATTTTTTCGACGGCGCACCTCAGCGCGAAGCCTTCCAGAATGGATCGAATGGCGAACAGCTCCTCGATTTCTTCTCTCGAACTCGGCGTGACGATGAACCCGCGCGTCTCCAGCGGCTTGACAAGTCCTTCCTGCTCGAGCTTGTGCAGCGCCTCACGCACCGGGGTCCGGCTCACCCCGATTCGGGCGGCGAGATTCTCCTCGGTAAGCCGCTCGCCGGGCTCCAGCCGCCCTGAAAGAAGCCTTTCCTTCAAATACTCGTAAGTGCGCTCCCGGACAGGCACCGAGTTTTTTTTAACTGTTGCTTCTGCAGGCTTATTCGGCATACTTTCCGTTTTTGACTCTTGATGTTCTCCAATGATTTCAGGCCTAAAACCTGGAAACCAGCGCAGTTCTCAATCTCTGAACCTTGAACCCCTGAACCTCTGAACGCTACTTATGTGCTTCTTGTATCTCGAGGTCTTGAATCAGTTAACTTGTATACAATAAAGTTTGTTCTCGTTTCAACAAGATTCTCTTTTTAGGGTATCCGGAGTCAAATGTCAATAAAGTTTTTTCTTTTTATTGAATCGTAAAATCAGATTGTTATACAGTTTTTTTTAAAAATTTCCCTGGTGCAGAGCAAAATTTGAAAGAACACGGATTGAAAAACATTATCCGGTAATTGGATACAATTTTGCCTTCCCTGTTTTGCAGGACCCAAAAAGACTCGCGATCGTACTCGGCTGTGCGCACCGCGGCATCTTAAACAACCCGGCGGCACACCCCTACCCTACCCTCCCCCATCGAAGGTGGAGGGAAAAATGGGCAATTGGTGACCCGGCGGCGTTGCTGAACACCGAACACCTTGGCTATTGGCCTACTCCCCACAAAATAAGCGGCACCGTCGCGATGCTGGCAAGCGTGCTCGATGAGACCAAGGCGTTGCTGAAGGCGTCGTCACCTTCATATTTCACGGAAAAGACGGTCACCAGAACACCGGTCGGCATCGCGGCCTGGAGAATGCAGACAGCCGTCTGCACCCGATCGAGTGCAAGAAGGAGGCAGATCAGATATGCCGCTGCCGGACCGACGAACAGCTTGATGAAAACTGCAGAAACGGTCGGAAATATTTTCCTCCCGAAGCCGAAAAATTTAAGACTCAAACCTCCCCCGACAACCATCATGGAAAGCGGGAAAGTCCCCTGGTTGACGAGCGAGAGGCTTTTCATCGCGGCATCCGGCAGCTCCACTCCCAGGAAAACAACCAGCAGCCCGAGCCCCGTCGAAACGACCAGGGGATTTTTGATGAAGCCTGCCGGTGTCCCCCTTCCCGTCATGATGAAATACCCGATGCTGTAAAGAAAAAGGTAGCTTCCGATAAGGAAGAACACGCTCCATGCGGATCCGCTGTCTCCAAGGAATGCGTAGGCGACGGGAATTCCAAGGAATGCGTGGTTTCCGTAAGTCGATCCCAGGAGAAAGGTCCGCCTGAATCCGGAGCTCATATTCAAAAGCCTGGAAACGCCCTTTGCCGAAAAGTATGTCGCCAGCAGGATGGCGATGCTTGCAATCGTCACCAGAAGAAAGCCCTTCGGCTGCACGGCCGGCATCTTCACGATGGCATTGAAAACGGTAACCGGAAGAAAAAAATGAAAAACCAGATCGTTTACCGCTTTGACCGAAAAAGGGGCGATCCGCTGCAGTCCGTACGCAGCCAGCATGATGGCGTACATGGCCAAAATGTTTTCAACGGCGATTTCCATCCGCTTTCTTTCGCGTCGCGGGTATTCGATGGCTACCTGGGTTGATTTTTTTATCGAAAAGTCTTACATTCCTGTCAAAATTGAAGACCCTGCAGCAAGCTGCAGGGAATCTTCCTCCGTAGGGAATTCTATCTATTTAGATTCGCTCGCTAACCCCGCTGCGAGCGGCGGGGAATGCGCTCGCTTTTTCGGTTCAATCTGTTGAGAGGGTTTGCGCAAATGGCTTATAAGACCGATGTGGACAAGGATAAGTGCACCGGATGCGAGGAATGTCTGGAGGCATGTTCGGCAGGCGTCTTTGAAATGCAGCAGGGAAAAGCGTTTCCGGTGCGCGCGGAGGACTGCCTCGGCTGCCAGAGCTGCGTCGATGTATGCAGAGAAAACGCCATTACCGTGGAAGACACCCGCGTCCAGCTATCCAGCACCTGTCTGAGCCTGTTGAAGGATATCTTATAAGCTCAGCCGTGCCGCTTTCGGCATTCGATCCCCGTCCCCCTTTCCGTTAGGGTCGCTGCCTTCAGCCTCTTCTATTCGATCTCCTCCATCGAGGCCTTCCCCTTCTTGATCAAGACGCTGTATAAATTCCACAGAACCGAGCCGACGGCAATAAGAAGGATCGGTGCGGCGATCGGCCGGAAAAGAAAGGCCGACAGGCTGAAGTCCATCATGTCCAAGCCCTTGCGCAGGGACACCTCCGTAAGCGGTCCCAGGACCAGGCCGATGATCATGGGGGCGATCGGATATTTGAATTTCTTGAAGAGATACCCCAGGAGCCCGAAACCGAACATGATCCAGACATCGATGATGTCGTTTCGCACCCCGAAAGAGCCGATGGCTGCAAAGACAAAGATGATCGGCCCCAGGATCGAATAGCGCACCCTGCGGAAATTGGCAAAGACCTTGGCCACCCCGAGCCCGGCAAAGAGCATCATGATGTTGGCCACATACATGGCAAGAAAGATGCTGTACATGAGCTTTGGTTGATTGATGAAGAGCATCGGGCCTGGCTGCAGGCCGTGAACCAGGAAGCCGCCGATGATGACCGCGGTCGTGGCGCTGCCGGGGATCCCCAGGGTCAGCAGCGGCACCATGGCTCCGCCGGTGGCGGCGTTGTTGGCCGTCTCGGGGCCGGCGATCCCCTCGGGAACGCCCGTTCCGAATTTTTCCGGGTGCTTTGACCAGCGCACCGCCTCGGAGTAGCCGACAAAAGCGGCTGTGGTGGCGCCGACTCCGGGAAGGATGCCGATGGCGGTTCCGATCAGCGCGGAACGGATGACGGTCCACTTCAGACGCAGCATCTCTTTTAGGCGCGGGAGCTTTGTGGAAACTTTAAGTTCGAGATGTTCCCCGCTCAACCCCTTGCCTTCCTCGGCTTTGGCGAGGATCTCGCCCACGGCAAAGGCCCCGATAATGGCGGGGATGAAATTGATCCCCCCGATCAGCGCCTTGCCGCCGAAGGTGAAGCGCTCGAGGGCGGTCATCTCGTCGAGTCCCACCGTGGCCATGAGCAGCCCGACCAGTCCGGCGATGAAGGCTTTGGCCATCCCCGCTCCTCCCAGAGAGGAGATCAGCGACAGGGCCGCCACCGCCAGGGCGAAATATTCCGGCTGGGAAAAGGTAAGCCCCACCTTGGCGAGCTGGGGCGAAACCATGTTCATGACAAAGACGCTGAAAAGCCCGCCGATCACGGAGCTCATGATGGCGTATCCGAGCGCTTCCCCGGCCTGGCCCCTCTGGGCCATCGGATAGCCGTCAAAGCCGGTGGCGGCCGCCTCCGGAGCGCCGGGCACATTGAAAAGTATCGCCGAAATGGAACCGCCGAAGGTTCCCCCGCAGTAAACCGCAGCCAGCAGCGCCAGGCCGTTTTCCGACGACATCGCAAAGGTAAACGGAATCAAAAGAGCCGTTCCCATGGTGGAGTTCAGTCCAGGGATGGCCCCCAGGACCGTCCCCAGCATAACGCCGCCGGCGATGAAAAAAAGTGTGGTCGGCGAAAAGACCGTTTGAAACGCGCTTAACCAGACATCCATATGGCACCTCGTCTCATCAATAAAAAAGCAGGCTGATGTTGCGGAACAGCCCCATGCCCCGCGGCAGGGGAACATACATGGCCTTGGTGAACAAAATGACGATGACTGCCGTCATCCCGACGCTGACGCTTGCCATCCACCCCTTGCTCTTTTCCCCCAGTAGAATCATAAAGAGGACCATAAACGGCGGGGTGGTGAGAATGAATCCCGTTACCTGGATCAGCGTCAGATACCCAAGGATGAGACCGATCGCAGCAAACAGACGAACCGTTCCTCGGTCCATCGTCATCAGCGGCGCAGCCCATGCCTTTTCCCGGGTGATCTTTCGCGCCGTTCCCACCGAGACGATCACGCCCAGGATCATGAGCGCCGCCAGCACGATCGTCGGCCAGAACTCCGGACCGAGTTTGGCGTAGATCCCCGGTCCTACAAACGACTGCGCCACCCAGAAAAGAACAGCGGAAATAAGGACGATGAGAACGCTGAATACCAACTCTCCTTTTAACACGGCCAGACTCCTTGCAGTCGCATGACGGCTCCGCGGCACAGGCAACAGGTGCATTGCCCGTGCCCGGAGTCGTTGATTCAGGGTTCCCTGTGCGCTACTTTTTCTTGGTGTAGCCCAGGTCGTCCAGGATTTCCTTGTAGACCTTGTACTGCTGATCCCAGAATTTGCCGTACTCTTCCGGTCCCATCCAGCCCGGACGCAGGGTCAGGAGGGATTTTTCGGCGATTTCCTTGTAGGCGGGAGCACTGGTGCCTTTTTTCAGGACATCCGCCAGCCAGTTGATGATCTCGGGAGGCGTCCCCTTCTTTACCGCCAGACCCCGCCAGCGGCCCAGGGTGATGTCGTATCCGAGCTCCTTTGCGGTGGGAACGTCTTTGCCCCAACCGACGGGCAGGCGCTCTTCCGTAAAGACGATCAGCGGGCGCAGCTTTCCGGACTCGATCAGCGGCATGATGACGCCCGGTTCCTCGTGCAGAACATCGATATGACCGCCCAGGACGGCCGCATGGGTTTCCGGCGCCTTGTCGAATGGGATGTACTTGATCTTGATTCCTGCCGCTTTGGCAAAGAGCATGATGATGATTTCATCCGGGCTCAACGGTGTGGTTCCCGTGATCTGGAGTTTGCCGGGATTCTCCTTGGCATACTTGATCACGTCCTGAATGGTCTTAAACTTGCTTTCGGCCCGGACATAGAAGATGCTTTCGTCCATCTGCACGTTGCAGAGCGGAGCGAACTGCTTGTAGTCCTCCCGCCCCATGATCGTGTTGATGAGCTGTTCCGGGCTGAAGTTGTAGATCGTGTACCCGTCGGCCGGCTGAGAGAGCACATAAGTGGAGGCCTTGACGCCCGCGCCGCCGGTCAGGTTGGTCACATTGACCGTTACCCCGATGTCCTTGGCCGCGGCATTCATGAGGCTTCGGACAAAGATGTCGCTGCCGCCGCCGGCGCCGTATTGCACGACTGCTTCGATCGTCCGCTTGGGGTAGTCCTTCGGTTTTTCCGCTGCCGTGGCCGCGGCGGCCAGGGCCATGATCATGATTGAAACGAGCGATATCAAAAAAATGGATCTTCTATGCATGACATTTTCTCCTTTTGTTTTCGGCTCCGAATCGGAACGGCTCGATCGAATACCGGAGCCCGGATCCAAACATTCCTACCTGCTCGAAGATACCTGTTTCATTCTGGCACCGGTCAAGTATTCCAGCGCCGCCGCAACACCTCCTTTCCGATGAGGGATGCCCGAAAGGGCTAAGCCCATCTCCACTCCGGAAAGCGTTCCGGCAAGCATCAGGTCGCTGAAATCTCCCAGGTGCCCGATGCGAAACACCTTGTCGGCCAGCTTGCCCAGTCCGTTTCCGAGGGACATGTTGAAATTTTCCAGGACGATTTTCCGGAACCGGTCCCCGCTTTGACCTTCCGGCATCATCACCGCTGTCAAAGAGCTGCTGTACTCCTTCGGATCGGCGCAGAGGACTTCAAGGCCCCATGCCCGAACGGCACGCCGGGTGGCCTCCGCATGGCGGTTGTGACGGTCGAAGACCTTTTGAAGCCCCTCCTGTTCCAGCATCCGGATCGCTTCCCGCAGGCCGTAAAGGAGGTTTGTCGCCGGCGTATAAGGGAAAAAACCCTTCCGGTTGGCTTCGATCATCGGTGCCCAATTCCAGTACGAGCGCCCGATTTTGGCTGTTTTCGAAGCCTCCCTGGCCTTTTCGCTTACGGCATTGAATCCGAGCCCCGGAGGCAGCATCAATCCTTTTTGAGAGCAGCCGACCGTCACATCGACCCCCCACTCGTCGTGCCGGTAATCGATGGACCCCAGGGAAGAGATCGTATCCACCATGAACAGGGCGGGATGTCCGGTCCGATCGATGGCGCTGCGGATTTCTGCAATGCGGCTGGTCGCCCCGGTGGAGGTTTCGTTGTGAACCACCATCACGGATTTGATCCGATGGGCTTTGTCGGAATGCATCTTTTCCTCGACGACTGCCGGGTCAACCGCATGCCGCCAGTCTCCCGGCACAAATTCGACATCGAGTCCCACTTGGACGGCTTTGTTCCGCCATAATGTGGCGAAATGCCCGGTTTCAAACATCAACACCTTGTCTCCGAGAGATAGCGCGTTGACCAGGGCGGCTTCCCAGGCCCCTGTACCCGAGGAGGGGAAGATGACGACGTCTCCCCGGGTCTGGAAGATTCGCCGGGTTCCCTCCAGCACTTCCAGAGTCATTTTCGAAAATTCCGGGCCTCGATGATCGATGGTGGGCTGGCTGATTGCCCTCAATACCGGACCGGGGACATTGGTGGGACCGGGAATTTGAAGAAAATGACGCCCGCTCAGATAATCCATGATGAAATGCTCCTCCTGCTTACGAGAAATAACAATATTGTATCCAATGACGATATCCGATTCACATACTTAAAAAATTCTTCCCCCATTGTCAACGAAAAAATAGGAACCTATTATTGTTGAATTACAGTCGCTTACGGAGAGATGCGGTCAGCACGTGAGAATTCAGCAAAGATTTTCAGATTCTTTAATTGGTTCATTTTATTGATTTTGTATACAAAATGGGAAGGTGTGCCTCCGAGCGGGAACTGCTCTGCAACCGAATAAAAAAAGCCCTCCGGAGTTTCCGGAGGGCTTATATAAAACTACAAATTCGAAATCCGAATATCGAAATCCGAAACAAAA
>QZKK01000244.1 GCA_003599475.1 Desulfobacteraceae bacterium | reverse complement strand
ATATATAACGGGACGTATGATAAGGTCTTCGATAAGTATAAAAAAGCTCAGATATCCCCATGATTAGCTACTTTTTTTAACAAACTGGTAATGCTCCCTAAAGCACCGTATTCTCCGATCCTCCTGCAACCGTAATAATCCTTCTAATTCTACTAAGGAGCAGAAATATGATGCAAATGAGACCTTTCGCCTTTTTGGTAACCTCGGGAGTTGTCATCTCCGGATATCTTCTTGGGCTTATTTATCGGCGCCGCAGGAAAGGAGTTTTTGATATGGCAAAGAATCACGGACCTCAGATCAAGGATGACGAGCAGTACGAGGCTTTGCGAAAGCAGGGAATGAGTAAAGAGAAAGCAGCCAGAATCGCCAACACTCCCCGTTCACAGGCCGGGAAGAAGGGGGGGGAATCGGCAAAGTACGAGGCGTGGAGCAAAAAAGATCTCTATGACCGCGCAAAGGAAATCGGCATCGAGGGACGCTCCAAGATGAACAAGAAAGAGCTGATCGACAGACTGCGGAACCATTGAAGACGACCCCCGCCCTGTCCCATCATGGATTCGGGCTCGACCCGTCGCAATTCGATTCGGCTCCCCTTCTTATTCGAGGCAGCATGAGTAATGGATCCGCGCAGACCGTATTGAACTTCTACCGGCTCCGGTTCAGAAAACTCGCCATCATCTGCTTGGCAGACTGCATGGCGATTCCCATCAGGTTCGGATCGCCCTTCACCATCGTAGACATATACCCCTTTGCCTGCTCGAAGGTGATATGCGGAGGCAGGGGTGGAACGTCCGGATCGCACAGGGCATCGATTACCGCCGGCCGATCTCCGGAAAGCGCCTTATCCCAGGCCGGTCCGATCTGGGAGGGTTCGGTTATCCGGATCCCGGCTAAACCGAGGGATTCCGCATACCTCCAATAGGAAAAATCGGGAATGTCCTGAGAGGCATCGAATTTCGGATCGCCTGAAAGGACTCTCTGTTCCCATGTCACCTGGTTGAGATCGTCATTGTGGAGGACCAGAACGATCAGCCTGGGATCGGACCATCGCCTCCAGTATTTGGAAATGGTGATCAGCGCCGCATTTCCGAGCATCTGCATGGCGCCGTCGCCGACGGCCGCAATCACCACCCGGTCGGGGTAGCAGAATTTGGCGGCCGTGGCATACGGAACCCCCGGGCACATGGTGGCCAGTCCACCGGAAAGCGATGCCATCATGCCTCTGCGGATCTTCAGGTCCCTGGCATACCAGTTTGCAGCAGAACCCGAATCGCAGGTGAGAATGCACTTATCCGGAAGACGCGGGGAAAGCTCCCAGAACAGCAGTTGCGGGTTGATCGGTTTGGCATCCATTTTAGCCCGTGTTTCCATTACCTGCCACCACTCACCGACGCTCTTTTCGATGGATTCGCGCCAGGAGGTGTTCTCCTTTTCTTCGAGGAGTGGAATCAGCGCCTTTAATGTCTCGACGGTATCTCCGTGGAGATTGACTTCCATCGGGTAGCGGAGCGATAGATTGCGGGGACGGATGTCGATCTGAACCCCTCTGGCCTGTCCCTCTCTGGGCAGATGCTCGGAATACGGAAATGCGCTTCCGATCATAAACAAGGTGTCGCAGTTCATCATCATGTCCCAGGAGGGCTTGGTTCCCAGCAGCCCGATGGATCCGGTGACATACGGTAGATCATCGGGCACGGCCGCCTTGCCGAGAAGCGCCTTGGCGATACCGGCGCCGAGAAGCTCGGCAGCCAGAATAACCAGATCGGTTGCATGCAGTGCACCTGCTCCGACCAGCATAGCCACCTTATTTCCCTCATTGAGCACCTGTGCAGCGCGTTGGAGGTCCGCCTCCTGAGGCACGATTTTCGGAGAGCTGTAGCCGATCCCTGTGTAACAGACCCCATGCTTCCTCGGGGGGTAGGGGACTGCATCCATCTCCTGGATGTCGTGCGGCAATATGATGCAGGTGACTGCAAGCTCCGCTTTTGCGATCCTCATGGCGCGATCCACCAAATGGCGGATTGCAGCCGGCGTGGAGGCCATATGGACGAAGTCCCGGGCAACGTCCTTAAAAAGGCTGATGAGATCGACCTCCTGCTGGTAGTCGGTTCCCAGGGCGGTGCTCGCCTGTTGCCCCACGATCGCTAGGACCGGAGTCGAATCTTTCCGGGCATCGTAGAGTCCGTTGAGCAGGTGGATGGCCCCGGGTCCGGAAGTGCCGATGCAGACGCCCACCTCTCCGGTGAACTTGGCATGGGCGGTTGCCATAAAAGCCGCCTCCTCCTCGTGGCGCGCCTGGATAAACGCGATCTTGTCCCGGTGCCGTGCCAGAGCACCGAACACCCCGTTGATGCCGTCGCCGGGATATCCGTAGATTCTTCGAATCCCCCAATCGTACAACCGCTGAACCAAGAAGTCGCCGGCCGTATCTCCCATTGTTTCCTCCGAATCTGGTCAAATCTTCGATCGGTTCAGTCGTTGAGTGGTTGTCAAGAACTGCTTTTCTTCTTGATTCTTGCTAATCTTCTCAATTTCTAATCTTCTCAACTTCTTGCTCTTCTGCAAAGGCCCGCTTGTCCCGGATCGTGAACCCGTCGGCATCTTCTTCCCGCAGGCTTTCACTCTTTTCCGCACCTGAATCGGCATGGCCGTTTTTGGACAGCCGGCCCGCACCGATAAGGATCCCCGCCAGAAGCCCTCCTCCGAGAAGCAGCCATTTCCGGTGCATGGTCATCCACAGCTGGATGCTGCCCCCATGGGCCTGTTGGTCGAATTCTCCGTGTGCCGCGTAGTCCCCGGGCACAGATCGATAAAGATTGTCGGGCTGGTCGACTGCGATCGGATCGTCGGTCTGTTGGCCCTCGCAAGCCGACGCAGCAAGATATCGATCCAGGAGGTGCGGGAAAAACTTGTTCAGCCAGATGACTGCCGAGCTCGAAATGCCGACATCCATTTCCCTTCTTCTGTGATGGGCGGCCCAGTAGATGGCTCTGGCGGCCACCTCGGGCTGATAAATCGGCGCCAAAGGCCGGGGGTTTCCGGCGAGATTGGCCTTGCACCAGATGAACTGCGGCGTATTGACGGCAGGAAGCTGGACCATCGTGATATGGATGCGGCTTTTGTCGTGCAGAAGTTCGCTTCGGATGGAATCCGTAAATCCCCGGATAGCGAATTTTGCCCCGCAGTAAGGCGCCTGCAGCGGGAACGCGCGATACGAAAGCGCGGATCCCACCTGCACGATGGTCCCGCGGTCTTGCCTCTTCATGTGCTTCAGGGCGGCCATCGTGCCGTAGACCATACCGAGGTAGGTAACCTCCGTGACCCGGCGGTAATCCTCCGGTCGGATATCGGTAAAGGGGGAAAAGAGGGTGGTCATGGCATTGTTGATCCAAATATCGATCGGACCGAAAGTCTCGACCACCTGATCGGCGGCCTGGAAGACCTGAGCGGATTCGGCGACATCGGCTGGAAACACGAGGGCTCGGCCGCCGGCGGACTCCACCTCGTCCCTGGTCTTCTCCAAGCGGGATCGGTCCCTTGCAATCAGACCGATCGATGCCCCTCTTTTGCCGAATTCCCTGGCCGCCGCTCTACCTACCCCCGCGGATGCCCCTGTGATTACAACAACTTCAGAGTCCTTCATTAGAATCCCCATTGAGAAAAGGTTAAGACGATCAATCCGGGTTGGCTGAGCTTCTCAACTTTTTTTCTTCCACTCTGCGGTTGCTCGAAAGGAAGGGCTTCTTCTATCGAAGAGGGTAAACAGGGAAGTCCTCCTTTCATTTGGATTCTATAAAAGCGGAAAGGGAAACATATGGGGTCTACTCTGTATTTGGAACCTGAAAGAAATGTATTTCCTTTCGTGAATTTTCCAGGCGCCCGTCTTTTTCCGTTCAATCTTTCCACCGCGATCTTCGTCCATCCGGCCAATGATGACATGCAATTGCCCTGACGCCGATTGGATTATTAATTGACAAGTGCAAAGAGGGTTTGTAATCTGACAGGGGCCATGCCGATCCCGCTTGGATAGCCGGGGTGCTGTGCACCATATTTTCTTAAGGAGAATCGAACGCCGAAGAATTTGCCTGGATAACACGCGTTGTCGGGTATTTCAAGCATATGAGGCTGCAGTCGAAGACCCGATTGAAGGAATGGGAAATGAGATCTCTTATACTCATTTTTGTAAATGCCCTCCTGATCCTCTGGGGGCCGGTGCTATACCCGGCTTCCCGGATCTGCGATGCGGCAGCAGGCGAAGATCCGGGGGATACGCCCGTGGATTTTACCAAATTTTCTTTGGAGGAGCTGAAAAACGTCGAAATCAAATCGGCTTCCAAAAAGCCTGAAATGCTATCCGACGTGGCCGGGGCCGTATATGTGATCACCCGGGAAGACATCCGCAGATCGGGCGCTACCAGTATTCCCGAGGCCCTGCGCCTGGCCCCCGGCGTTCATGTAGCCCGGATCAGCGCCACGGATTGGGCGATCAACATCCGCGGATTGAACAATAAGTTCGCACAGGATTTATTGGTGATGATCGATGGCCGGAGCGTTTACACGCACGTATTTTCAGGCGTCTTCTGGGACATCCAGGACACCGTGATCGAGGATATTGAACGCATCGAGGTCATTCGAGGCCCGGGGGCCGCTCTTTGGGGCGCCAACGCAGTCAACGGCGTAATCAATATCATTACCCGAAGGGCAGAGGAGACACAGGGTTGGCAGGCTGTCGCCTTGGGCGGAAACAAGGAACAGACAGGCAGCATGCGCTACGGAAGCACCCTTGGGGAACAGGCCCATTACCGTGCATATGCGAAATTTTTCAATCGGGGCGAGCTCCTCGATGTGGGACGGCGCCTGACGGGAGATCCGGCAGAGGCCGGTAATGATGCTCAATCAAACGATAACTGGCGGTCCGGCCGCGGGGGGTTCAGAATGGACCTTTCGCCAGGCCAGGGTCTGCCGGATGGCGCGGCCAATTCCTATACATTGCAGAGCGAAGCCTATACCAACCGGTATGATAAGGACTTCGCCCGGCCCTCGATCATCTTTCCGAGCCTGACTTCGACGCGCAGCGACACATCCGAGGCCGCAGGATGGCATATGCTTGGCCGCTGGCAGCATACGCTGTCACCTGATTCCGAAACCATCCTGCAGATGTATTACGACTACGCGCGAAAGGATTATGATCCGGGAAGCGGGAGCGTGAGCACGGCCGACCTCGACTTTCAGCACCGCTTGACCCTCGCCGATAGACACGAGATCGTTTGGGGCTTCGAATACAGATATATTTCAGACGAATTTATCGAAAGCCCCAATGTCGCAATGGATCCGAACCATTCGGATCAAAGCCTGTGGAGCACCTTCATACAAGATGAGATCCGGATTCTCCCGGACTTGCTGTCCCTCATCGCGGGCTCGAAATTCGAATACAATGAGTTTACCGGTCTTGAAATCCAACCGAGCATCAGAGCGCTGTATCACCCTTACCAGCACCTTTCCGTATGGGCTGCCGTATCCAGGGCCGTGAGAGTGCCTTCCAGGCTCGAATTGCACGGCCGGACCAGCGATCTGATCCTGCTGCCCGCCCTAAACCCGGATCAGCCGGTGGACGTTACGACACGAGGCAACCGTGATTTGCAGTCTGAAGAGCTCACTGCCTATGAGCTTGGCTTTCGCCTGGCGCCGGCAAGGACGCTTTGGCTCGATACGACATTGTTCTTTAATGACTACGAAAAGCTGATACGCCTCGAAACGATCGACGGCGGGAACCCAAATAACCTCATATTCAAAAACAACACGGCAGGCGAGGCTTATGGAGGCGAGGTGGCTTTGGATTGGAAAGTCACCTCCAACTGGCTGTTGAGGTCTTCTTATACCTATTTGCATTCTCAAATCCAGGAAAACCAGGTCGATGATCCGGATATCGCCGCACTTATTTCAACGGGGAGCAATCCACGCAGCCTGTTCTCCGTACGCTCGTCTTTGGATATCACCCCGCAGATCGATTTTGACTTGTGGCTTCGATCCGTTGGCCGTCTGATTGAAAAAGAGATCGACAGCTACACGGTCCTGGATGCCAGGGTGGCCTTTAGACCCTATCCGAATTTAGAGCTCTCTCTGGTGGGTCAAAATTTACTGGAAAGGGGGCATGCAGAATTCTCATCGCTTGAGGTCGAACGCAGCATTTACGGCAAGATTGACTGGAAATTCTAAAGGCGATGGCAAAGACATCCAGGAAAATAAAGACAATTGAATTTTGCACCGGAGGGGTGGCCCTCACGCTCATGATCTGCATGTTGATGTTGCGGCCGCCGACCGTCGCAAGCGGACCCGTTGCGGGCCCCGAGTATGAAGTAAAAATCGGTTTCATCTACAATTTTGCAAATTTCGTGACATGGCCTGAAGAGGCTTTTAAAAGCGGAAACGGACCATTGGTCCTCTGCTTTGCCTCGGATAACCCTTCCAGCGATGTCTCGTTCAAGTTGGACTCCAAAATCATCAAGGGCAGAAAAGTAAAAGTAATATCATACCGGGAAGAAAACTGTCTTGAGCAAAGCCATATCTTCTTTTTCGGAACTCAGGACAGAGAATTTATCCAAAAAATATTAAGCCTCGCCAAAGGGCGGAGCATACTGACCATCGGAGAAGTGGAAGGTTTTACCCGGATGGGCGGCATCATCAATTTCTTTGAAGAGCGCAATCGCCTGCGCTTCCAGATCAACATCGGTGCTGCGAACAGAGCAGGGCTGAAATTGAGCTCTCAGCTTCTTGTGTCCGCACAGATCGTAAAAGAGGAGCATGAGTGAGATGCGCGCCTTCCGGAATCTCTCCATCAGAGGGAAGCTCAAATGGATCATCATGCTCACAAGCGGCATCTCGCTGCTGTTTGCTTCTCTGACCCTGATGTACAGGGATATCATCACCTCAAGGAAAACCATCCGCAACGATCTCTCCAGCCTCGCCCGGGTGATCGGAATGAACAGCATCGGCGCCATCGTTTTCGATGACCGGCAGACTGCGGAGAACAACCTTGCGGCGCTGCACGCCAAGCCGTATGTGGTGCTCGCCTGCATTTACGATAGAAACGGCGAGGTATTCGCCGTTTACTACCCTGAGGACGCAAAGAAGACTGCACCGGTCCCCATGATCCGCGAGCCCGGGCATTACTATGAGGGCAACGACCTTCTGGTGTTCAATCCGGTCTTCCATGAAAAAGAGGTGATCGGCACGGTCTGCATCCAATATGATTTGACAGGCACGCAGATAGAAATGGTTCAGTCTGCGGTTATCTTCGGACTGATCGTATGCATCGCTCTTGTGATCACCTGGCTGTTGTCGTCTTCATTGCAAAAGGTCATTTCGCGACCGATATTGAGTCTGACGGAAATCGCAAGAGCGGTTTCTGAAAAGAAAGACTTTTCTGTCAGAGCCGAAAAACACACCGGGGATGAAATCGGCGTTTTGATCGATGTGTTTAACGATATGCTGGCCGCGATCCAATCTCGAGACGATAAGCTCCAGGAATACCGTGAGCACCTGGAAGAACAGGTCGCCATCCGCACTACGGCATTAAGCAAAACCAATAAAATGCTTCAAGCCGCCAAGGAAACCGCCGAATCGGCCAATCGTGCCAAGAGCGAGTTCCTGGCGAATATGTCTCATGAAATCCGAACTCCGATGAATGCCGTCCTCGGTTTTGCCGATCTGCTCAAGTCTTCGATGATCGATAGAAAACAGCGAAGCTACATCGAATCGATCAGCTCCAGCGGGAAAAGCCTGTTGAATCTGATCAATGGCATTCTTGATTTGTCCAAGATCGAGGCCGGAAAGATGGAGCTCGAATATGAACCTGTCAGGCTGCGCTCGATGGTCGATGAGATCCGACTTATTTTTGCACTGCAGGCTTCCGGAAAAAATATCGATTTTGAGATCAGCCTTGCGGAAGATATGCCGGATTGCCTGATACTCGATGAGGTGCGCCTGAAACAGATATTGATCAACCTGATCGGAAATGCGGTAAAGTTCACCGAGAAAGGGTATGTTCAGATCAATATTGAAAAGCGCGATTCATTGGATGACCCCACCTGCATTGACCTTTCCATCGCCGTAAAAGATACCGGCATCGGCATACCGAAAAAGTATCACGGCGAGATTTTCGAGGCCTTTAAACAGAAAGACGGGCAAAGCACAAAGCGCTTCGGCGGAACCGGCCTGGGTCTTTCCATCACCAAAAGGCTGGTGGAAATGATGGGGGGCAATATCGGCGTCCATAGTGAGAAGGATCGAGGAAGCCGATTCGATATATCCATTCCGCATGTGCGGGTGGCTTCGGTGGTCGTGAAATCCGATATGGACGATGCCTTCGATCCCGAGGATATTGTTTTCGAGAAAGCCACCGTTTTGATCGTTGACGACATTGCATCCAACCGATTGCTGATCAAAGAGTTTCTCCGGCATACGGAAATTACGCCGATCGAAGCCGAAAATGGAGAAGATGCGGTTCGTGCGGCCAAGAGCCAAAAGCCCGCTGTGATCCTGATGGACTTGAAAATGCCTGTCTTGAGCGGCATCGAGGCGATGAGACGGATTGGAATGGACAAAGATACGCAATCGATTCCGGTGATTGCCCTGACCGCCCTGGGCATGAAAGAGGAAAAGGAAAAGATCATGAACGAGGGTTTCGCCGGATTTCTGACCAAGCCGATCCGGAAAGCGGTTTTATTCCGGGAGCTCGCCGTCTTTATCGGTCATTCCAGGAAGGGAAAGGTTATACAGGAGGATCAAGCCATTGCCTGGGACCGCGTCAATCTCTCTATTTTGCCGGATGTCATCGAAGCGCTCGAAAATAAGTACATGCAGTTATGGAAGGTGACCCGGCAAAACCTGTTTTTCGATGACATCGGCGAATTCGCTCGGCAGATCTGCGAGCTGGGCGGCAAATATTCAATCGAAGTCTTGAAAAACTATGGAGAAGACTTGAGCGTCCATGTGAAGGGCTTCGATGTGGAGCATGTGAATAAGGCATTAAACGCCTATCCCGGTATTATTGCAGACATAAAGGCCTTATATGCGCAAAGAGTGAAGGAAGTTTTCAATGGACCCCGAAAATGAGCCAAGATACAAAATCCTGATCGTGGACGACATCCCCAAGAATATCCAGGTGGCGGCAAATATCCTGCAAAAAAGCGGATATCAGATGGCCTTTGCGCAGGATGGCGAAAGGGCTGTCGACCAGGCCGAGGCCAACCGGTTTGACCTGATCCTGCTCGATATCATGATGCCGCATATGGATGGATTTGAAGTATGCCGGAGGATTCGAAAGAATCCTGCAAACCGGGATATCCCCATCATATTTCTAACCGCAAAAAATGACTCGGACAGCATCGTCAAAGGATTCGAGCTCGGCGCGATGGATTATCTGACAAAACCCTTCAACGGGGCTGAATTACAGGCCAGGGTCAAGACTCATCTGGAGCTTTACCATTCTCGAAATGAAATAAAAGAGAAAAACGAACGGCTCAGAATCGAAATCGCAGAGCGGATCAAAGCCGAGGAAGAGCTCAAGCGCAGCAGGGAGGAGTACCGTTATCTGTCTGTTCATGACAATTTGACCGGACTTTACAACACACGTTATCTATACCAGGCCATGGAAGCGCTCGTTGTTGAAAGTGAGTCCCGGAAATCCCGGTTTTCCCTGATATTTATGGATATTGACAATTTCAAGCGTGTGGTGGATACGCACGGCCACCTGAACGGCAGCCAGGCGCTGGCGGAGGTGGCGGAGACCATCAGGCTTTCCATTGCAGAGCCCGCTTATGGCGTCGCTTATGGCGGAGACGAGTTTGTTGTCGTGCTTCCCGGCTTCGACAAAGCGCAGGCGCTGGAAAAGGCAAAGGAAATTCAATCCAGGATGCTGAACACGGTCTACCTGGCGGCCGTTGAAAACGGCCTCCGCCTTCAGGCCAGCTTCGGTGTATCCACATATCCCGGCGATGCCGCAGATATAAGGGCCATGCTTGCCAAGGCGGACCAGGCAATGTTCAATGTAAAGAGCAAGGGGAAAAACGCGGTCGGCGACATCACCGGATCCATCTATCCTCCACCGGCTTCCACCGGCAAAAGCTTCAAACCTGAATCATGAACCGGGCAGGTGATGGATATGGGGCGCCAAATGTCTCCGAGGCTCTTTTTTAGAGTTTGAGATTCTCAGCGTGTTGCCGATCACGGTCAGGCTGCTGGCGAACATGGCGACGACTGCAATCAGCGGATTGAGCAGGCCGCCGATTGCCAGAGGAATCCCTAGAACGTTGTAGATGAAGGCAAAAAAAAGGTTCTGCCGGAGAACCCGTGAGGCGAGGAGGGAGAGGCTGAACATCTCGTCCAGGACCGCCGGATCGCTTGAAAGCAGGGTCAGATCCGAAGCGGATTGCAGAGGATTTGCCCGGCCGCCCATTGCGAAACCAAGATCGGAAGCGGCAAGCGCCGGTGCATCGTTGACCCCGTCTCCGACCATCCCGACCCGGCGGCCTTCTGCCTGCAGGCTGCAAATGACCTCTGCCTTTTCAGCAGGAAGCATTTGGCCTTTGAACGCATCGATTCCCAGCTCCCGGGCAACCGCCCGGGTGGTTTCGATGGAATCGCCCGAAAGCAGCCGGACTTCCAGTCCTCTAGAGCGCAACTTCTCGATCGTGATTCGGGATGTCGGCTTTATCTGATCTCCGAATGCAAGGAATCCTTGAACAACACCCTGCCATCCGAAAAAAACGGTGGTCATTCCCGATCTTTCGTAGGATTCTGCAAGACGGTCCACATCGGGGCGGGTGGATGCAAGACCCTGCCTGTCCATGAAAGATCGATTGCCGGCAAAGATCTCCTCTCTCCGATAGATCCCGCTGACGCCCAAACCTTCAAAGCTTTGAAAGTTTTCCGCTTTCTGAACGGAAATGCCTTCTGATGCGGCACGCCGCAGGATCTCTCCGGCCAGGAAATGATCCGAGTGCGACTCCACCGCGGCAAGCCGTTCCAAAACTCCGGGAGTATCGGAAGATGCCGTATGGATATGCCGAAGCGCGAACCGGCCCTCGGTAAGCGTACCGGTTTTGTCCAGGACGATCGTATCCAGATCCCTCACTTTTTCGAGTGCTTCCTGGGATCGGATCAGGACGCCCTTCGATCGGCCGAAGCTGATGGCCGCTACTTTTGCCAGCGGAACCGCTATTCCGAGTGCACACGGGCAGGTGATCACCAGGACGGTAATGGCCCTGAGCAGCGATTCGTCGATGTCTTTCGTGTAGAGATGCCAGAAAACGGCGGTACCTGCAGACAGCAGTAGAATCAGAGGAACCAGCTTGCGGGTGATCCTGTCTGCCAGGTCTTCGGATGTGTTTTTCCGGGTAAGGGCTTGCTGCACCAGAGAAATCATCTGCCCGACCGTGCTCTCGGAACCGATCCGGATAGCCTCCAGGCAGGCTTCCCCTTCGATCAGGAGCGATCCTGCACGGACATCTTCTCCGATCTTTTTTGAAACCGGGCGCGACTCCCCGGTGAGTATCGATTCATCCAGGCGTGCTCTTCCGCTGACGATCCGGCCGTCGATGGGGACCCTTTCCCCTTCCCGTACCTGAAACAATTCCCCCACCTGCACCGCCTCCGGATCTGTCCAGCGCTCACGGCCACAATATATCAGGCGCACCTTCTGCCGGGACAGCCGGTGAAGGGCATCGATACCTGCAGTGATCTTGTGCCGGATATGGATATCGATGAGTCTGCCCAGCAGGACCAGAGTGATCAGCATGGAGGCAGTATCGAAATAGAGATGAATACTGCCGCTTCGCATCCGCACGATGCTGTAGAAATAGGCGGACAGGGCACCGGTACCGATGAGGGCGTCCATGGTCATGCTGCCGACACGGATGCTCTTCCATGCGTTTCTCAGGATCGGAAATCCTCCGTAAAATACGACGGCGGTTCCCATCAGTGCGATCGGGTACGAAAGATACCGCACGGCTGCGTCGTCCAGCACGCCCAAAAATCCGAAATAGAGGGAAAAGGAGATCATCATGATGTTCATCGTCAAAATCGATGAGACGCCGAATCGAACCAGAAGGTCTTTTTTGACCCGGTCGTTTTCGTCCTGCGCTGAAAAGTCCGCCATTCGATATCCAAAATCGGCGATTCTTTTCTTCAAACCTTCGAGCTCGAGCCGGTGGGGAAGGTATCGGATGCGGAGGCTGTCGGTGATGAATGAAACTTCCGCCGAGAGGATGCCCGGTGTCTTGCGGATGACCTCCTCGATGACCCAGCCGCAGGCGGTGCACCACATCCCCTCGATCCTCCAATTGCCCTCTTCGGCCAGTTCCGATTCCCGATCCGCCAAAGAATCGTTCCCGGCGGGAGATTCGTCTCCACCCCCCTGCCGGATCAAACCTGCCGCATCGAACGCCCGGTATAAATCTGAATTTCGAAAATCACCGGAGGCGGCATCCGGACGGCTGGAAAGAATCTCGTATACGTGCAGGCATCCCGGGCAGCAGAATGCATGCATCTGTCCGTCGAATTCTTTTTGAAAACGGGAACGGCCCAGGGGGAAATCGCATAGCAGGCATTTATCTTGGATCTTTTCAACCACTCCCCGAACCCTCATCTAATTGAGAAGATATCTTTTCAAGATAGGAAGAGC
>QZKK01000251.1 GCA_003599475.1 Desulfobacteraceae bacterium | reverse complement strand
CTCTTCTTTCTTATGCCGTCGAAAGGGATATCCGAATTCCCCTGCTCTCGGACCAGACCTCCTGCCATGCCGTTTACAACGGCGGCTACTGCCCCCAGGGGCTCACCTTCGATCAGCGGACAGAGCTTCTAAAGACCGATCCGGCAAGATTCAAGGCACTGATAGACGCTTCGCTCCGGCGCCATTACTCGGTCATCAAAGCGCTTGTCGAACGGGGCACTTATTTCTTCGATTACGGGAACAGCTTTCTCAAAGCCGTTTACGATGCCGGGGTCGCCGAGATCTGCAAAAACGGCAAGGACCCGATGGAAGGGTTCGTTTTCCCTTCCTACGTGGAAGACATCATGGGGCCGCTTCTCTTCGATTACGGCTATGGTCCTTTTCGGTGGGTCTGCCTGAGCGGGAAAAAAGAGGATCTGATAAAAACCGACCGGGCGGCCATGTCCTGCATCGACCCGGGGCGGAGATTCCAGGACAGAGACAACTACATGTGGATCCGCGATGCCGAGAAAAACCGGCTGGTGGTCGGGACCCAGGCGCGGATCCTCTACCAGGACGCTGCGGGAAGAACCAAAATCGCCTTGAGGTTCAACGAGATGGTATCAAAAGGCGAGATCGGACCGGTCATGCTGGGAAGAGACCACCACGATACCGGCGGGGCGGATTCTCCTTTCCGGGAAACCGCAAACATCCATGACGGCAGCAACATCATGGCCGAGATGGCGGTGCAGTGTTTTGCCGGAAACGCCGCCCGCGGGATGAGCATGGTCTCGCTTCACAACGGAGGCGGGGTGGGCATCGGAAAGGCCATAAACGGAGGCTTCGGGCTGGTCCTGGATGGAAGCCGGCGGGTGGATCGTGTCATCCGGACCGCTGTCTCCTGGGATGTCATGGGGGGTGTGGCCAGGAGGGCATGGGCCGGAAACAGAGGCTCGCTCGAGACCGGAATCGAATTCAACAGGGAAAGAAAGGGGAAAGAAAAGATCACAATCCCCTATGCCGCCGAGGAAAGGAAGGTTCAGGACCTGGTGGAAGAACTTTTCGAAAACCACCCCGAACTTTCCGATCCGCAGATTGCGTAGGTATACACAGAAAGAAAGAGTCTCACGCAAAGACGCAAAGAACCGGTAGGAATTGCGCAGAGACGCAGAGGAGTAACCAGCCTTTTATCTTTTTTCGTGTATTTCGTGTGTTTCGTGGTTTAACTAGATCCGATTCGCAGATTACGCAGACTACGTTGACGCCTTGGCGGGACAACCCGAAAGGAATTCTTTATGCGCGGCAGCCTTCTGATCAAAAATGCGTCCCAGCTTGTGACCTGCAGCGGCTTTCAGGCAAAGAAGGGGGATGAGATGAACGTGCTCGGGGTGATTGAAGACGGCGCGCTCTTGATCGAGGACGGGATCATCACCGCATTGGGGCCAACCGGAGACATCCTGGAGCGATTCGACGAACGCGGGCTTGCCGGAGAAGGATTCACCGTCATCGATGCGGAGGGAAAGGCGGTGCTGCCCGGTTTTGTGGACTCCCATACGCACTTTGTCTTTGACGGATACCGGGCGGACGAATTCTCCTGGAGGCTTCAGGGTGTCTCGTATATGGAGATTCTGCGCCGGGGGGGCGGCATCCTCAATACGGTTTCAGCCACCCGAAAGGCCTCCGAGGAGTCGCTGATAGCATCCGGCAAAAGACGGCTCGATTCGATGCTCTCCTACGGGGTGACGACGGTCGAGGGGAAGAGCGGGTACGGGCTCGACCGCGTCACCGAGATCAAACAGCTTGCGGCCATGGCGGCACTCGACCGTACCCATCCGATGGATGTCGCTTCGAGCTTTCTCGGCGCGCATGCGGTCTCTGCCGATTACCGGGGAAAAGAGGACGCCTACATCGATTTCATGATCGAATCGGTGCTGCCGGAGGTTTCCCGGCAAAGGCTTGCCGAGTTCTGCGATATCTTTTGCGAGAAGGGGGTTTTTTCCATCGAACAGTCCCGAAGACTGCTGACCGCCGCAAAGCAGTCCGGCTTAAAGATCAAGCTCCATGCCGATGAGATCGTCCCGCTCGGGGGAGCGGAGCTTGCCGCCGAGCTGGGGGCTGTCTCCGCGGATCATCTGCTGCACTGTTCGGATCAGGGAATCCGCGATCTTGCCGCTGCCGGGGTGATCGCGACCCTTCTTCCGGCAACCGCCTTTTCTCTGCGTGAGCCGTATGCGCGGGCGCGGGAAATGATCGACCATGGGTGTGCGGTGGCTCTGGCGACCGATTTCAATCCGGGGAGTTGCTTTACCGAATCGATCCCGCTTGTCTTTGCGCTTGCGACCCTCTACATGAAGATGACCGCCGAGGAAGCGGTTACCGCACTTACCCTAAACGGGGCTGCCGCCCTAGACCGGGCGGATACGATCGGAAGCCTCGATGTCGGAAAGAAAGGAGACGCCGTCGTTTTGTCGTATCCCTCCTATCGGTTTCTTCCCTACCGGATCGGAGTAAACTGCGTGGAGCAGGTCGTCAAGAGCGGGGTGCGGTGTTTCAAAAGATAAACGTCGAACAACAAACGTCCAACATCGAATAAAGGACTAAGATCAAGTTTCTTTTTCGATCGAGTGCCGGGAATTGGCACGGCAGCCCTGAACACTGAACACTCTCCTTTAGGATGATCGGCGCATCGTTGCCGTAAGGAGGCCCGCACCGATCAGTGCGGTTCCGCCGCAGCGGTTGAACCAGCGGCGCGCCTGTGGTGTCTGCACTTTCTCCCGGAGATGGCCTGAAAAAAAGGCATAGGCTGCGGCGTTTACAGCGGCAAGGAAAAGAAACGTGGCCTCCAGCACAAGAAGCTGAGGGAGGACCCGTGCTGCGGGATTTACGAAAAGCGGCAGGAAGGCGATGAAAAAGGCGATGCTTTTCGGGTTCAGTGCGGTAGTGACAAAGAGGCTGCGGATCAAAGATGTTCCGGAGACCGGCTTCCGGGAAGAAGAGGAATCACCGGAGACCGGATCCGATCGCCAGAGTTTGAGGCCTAGATAGATCAGGTAGAGCGCACCGATCATCTTGAGTGTATTGAAGAGGGCGGCAGAGGCGGATAGAACGGCTCCGAGCCCAAGAAGCGAAAGGCTCATGGCGACAAAATCCCCCAGGGTGACACCGATGACAAGAGGGATTACCGCCCTGCGCCCATGGGCTATGGAAAGGCTGATGACCGAAATGATCGTTGGGCCCGGTATGACCACAACGATCCCTGCCGCGATCAAGAAAGCGGCCCAAACCTGAAATGTCATGTTTCTCTCTCCTTTTCGGAAGCGATGTTTTCATCCCCCTTATACCTCCGGATGCGGACGGGATTCAATCCATAACTTCTAAAAAGATGAACGCCCGAAATCGAATAAAGGAATAAGATCAATGACCCAAACCGTTGCAGTCTCATTCTTTGATTAAACTGGACCCTTCAGCATCCAGCATCGAGCATCCAGCATCCAGCATCGAGCATCGAGCATCGAGCATCCAGTTTTCACCGCGCTGCGCTTTCAACCACCGTCAGTCTGGCCCCGATCCAGGAGGCGGCGACCACCAGGCTGGTCGAAATGAAGATCATCACGATTCCCAGGGCGGAGAGCTTTCCCCACAGGCCGTCTTCGGCGAAACGGAGGATCTGAACAGCCAAAACCTCGGTGCCCGGCCTGGACAGGACCACCGAGAGTGTGAGCTCCCGGACGAACATGGTCGCCATCAGGATCCATCCCGATACGATGCCGGGGGTCAACAGCGGGACCACGATCCGGCGCAGGGTATAGAGGGTTCCTCCTCCGCAGACTCTGGAGGATTCCTCCAGATGACTGTGTATTTGAACGAAGGCGCTGGTCATCGGGCGGATCCCGTAGGGGAGGTAGGTTGCGATATAGCCGATCAGAAGCGACCAGATCGTTGCGTACAGAGGCGTGCGTACGAAAAACCACATGAAGCCGATTCCAATGACGATTCCGGGAAAGGAGAAGGACAAGAAGCTCAAGGACTCCAGAAAGCCGGAAGCGGCGGTTCGGACCTTTACGATGACATAGGCCACAAAGATGGAAAGGAGCGCACCCAGCGTGGCTCCGACAATGCCCAGAAAAACGCTGTTTTTAAGCGAGAGCAGCGAGATGGGGTCCCGGAATACCTCCACCCAATGCTTGAAGCTCATCATGGCGAAGGCCTTCGCGCCGGGCACCATGGAGTAGGGGATAAAGGAGGTGTAGAAAAGGACGATGACCGGAAGAACGATCAGGACGAAGGAAAGGAGGCCGACGACTGCAAAAAGGGGATACTTGGCGCGCTTCAGATCGATCACGGCCGGCCGATAGCCTCGGCTCGAAATGGTTACGTATTTCTCCCCCTCCGATGTGAGATAGCGGTAGACGAAAATCAGCGTGATGGAAGCGGCCAGGGCGCTCATGCCCACCGCGGCCGCCATGCCGTAGTCTGCGGCATAGCCGGTTGCGATGATCCGGTAGAGGTGGGTGGCCAGGACATAAATCCGCCCCGGCATGCCGATGACGGAGGGAACGGCGAAGGAAGCCAGGCTCCGGACGATGACCAGGATAAAGGAGGCCAAAATGGCGGGTCTCAGCACCGGCAGGGTCACCCGGGCAAGCGTCCGCAGGTTGCTTGCGCCGCAGACTTTGGAAGATTCTTCGAGGGAGACATCGAAGGAGGCCATGGCCGGGGCGATGATCAGATAGGCGATCGGCAGATCCAGCAGCCCTTCCACCAGGATCATCCCAGGCATGGTGTAGATGTCGAAAAGAGAACCCTCGATGTGCAGGAATTGCCGCACGGCCAGATTGATCAGTCCGTTTGAAGGGTTCAGCAGGACCACCCAGCTAACCGAGAAAAGGATGTGGGGGATCATCATCGGGATGATGGAAAGGATCCTGAACAGGAATTTGAACGGGATGTTGGTGCGGGTATTCAGATAAGACAGAAAGAGCGCAAGGGCCGTGGCGACAAGAGCCGAACCGGCGGTAAACAGAACCGTATTTCCGATGATTACGGCGAAATCGGGATCGGTGTAGGATCGGATATACTTTTCCAGGGTGAATTTGCCGAAGGCGCCGAGCCCCTCGGAAAAGCTTCCGAAAAGGAGCATGAAAATGGGGCAGACCGTGAGAAATCCGACGATCACGATCAGCCCGGGTGTTAACGCCGTTTGTAGATTGAATCGGATTCGGTTCATTTCAAAAGAACGAAACAGTGATCCGGATCGAGGCTGAAGGAAATCTCGTTTCCTTCATGGACGGAGGCGGTCGGATCGATCCGGGCGATCAGCCGCGTATCGGCAACCTGAATTTCGCCTTCATAGGCTTCCCCGACAAAGACAAGCGATTCCACCTTTCCCCGGAACCGGTTGCGGCCGGTAAAGCGGTCTTTTTCAGCAAGCGGGCCGTCGGTTGAAATGAACTCGGGGCGGATGCATACCGTCACCGGACTGCCGACCGGTGTGTCGGCGTCTTTCCTGCAGGCGATTTCTCCGATTTCCGAGTCGACGATCGCGTAAGCGCCTTCGAGCGCCTCCACTTTTCCGGCGATCAGGTTCGCGCGGCCGATGAAATCCGCAACGAAGCGATGGGCGGAGTTGAAATAGATCTCCTTCGGCGTTCCGATTTCGATGATGCGGCCGGCGTTCATCACCGCGATCGTATCCGAAAGCGACAGGGCCTCGATCCGGTCGTGAGTCACGTATACGGCCGTAATCTCCAGTTCGGTCAGAAACGTTCGCAGCTCCTTGCGCGTCTCCTCCCTGAGCTTTGCGTCCAGATTGCTCAACGGCTCGTCAAAGAGGATCACCTTGGGCTCGGCGGCCAGGGCCCGGGCCAGGGCGACGCGCTGCTGCTGCCCGCCGCTGAGTTTCGTGGCCGGCCGGTTCTCGAACCCTTCCAACTGTACGAAGCGCAGCGTCTTTGCGACTCTTTTCCGGATATCGTCCCTGGGCAGTTTTCGGGTCTGGAGCGGGTAGGCCACATTGTCGAAAACGTTCATATGCGGCCAGATGGCGTAGGTTTGAAATACCATGCCCAGCCCCCGCCTCTCCGTGGGCAGGAAGATCCCTCTTTCCGTCGACCAGACGATTTCGTCTCCGATCGCGATTTCCCCCGCATCCGGGGTTTCAAGCCCGACGATGCACCGCAGCAGGGTGGTCTTGCCGCACCCGCTCGGGCCCAAAAGGGTGAAGATCTGATTGGCTGGAATGGTCAGATCGACCTTGTCCAGGGCATTGATCTTTTTCCCCTCGGAAAAAAAATCCTTGCTTAAGCTTTTGATGCGAATTTCCAAGGCGAAGCCGTCCAAAAGATCCGGGGGTCGACTTTGAATCGCCCCCGGACAAAAGCGCTTCAAAGGACAGGATGCTTACTTCACGTTGAAGATCTTCTTGAACTTGCCCCCCCAATCGCGGGTTTCCTCATCCGACAACTCCCGGATGGGAATTACCTTTGCCTTTTCGATCCCTTCGATCGGAGGGAAGACCCCCGGGGCCAGGACGTATTCCCCAACCTTGCCGGCCATCGTCTTCATGGCTTCCCTGGAAAGCCAGTAATCGACAAAAAGCTTGGCGGCATTGGGATTCGGCGCGTTTTTCGTCAAGGCAATTCCGCGCGGGGTTCCCATCAGGGGTTGGTCCACCTTTGCCCAATCGAGGGGGGCGGGTGCTTTGGTGACGATGTATTTGGGCATGGAGATTCCGATCTGTTTTTCGCCGCTTTCAATCGGTGCGGGCGTCGGTCCGAAGGATGCGACGAACATCGGATTGTTGGCCGCAAGCCCCTCGACAAACTTCATCCAGGCATCTTCCGACGGGAAAACATTTTCCTTCAGGCCGATCAGCCAGGAGATGGTGGTCGCATGGGATGCGGGGTCTGCCATGACGATCTTTCCCTTCCATTTGGGATCGGTCAGATCTTCGTACCGTTTGGGAACGTCTGCCGGTTTGACCTGCTCCTTGTTGTAGATCAATGCGACATATTCGATGCCGAAAATCTGAATGATGCCGTCCTTTCTCGTCCATTCCGGGTAACCGGAGGCGGCCGGGGAGGAATAAGAGGCTAAAACCCCCTTGTCCTTCAGGAATTCCAGGATGGGGATCGGGGCCTGGAGCACGTCTGCCATGAGCTTTCCGGCCTGATGCTCCGTGAGGACTGTGGCGATATACTTCGACGTCGAAACCCGGGTATACTTCGCATCGATTCCGTA
Organism: Desulfobacteraceae bacterium; assembly: GCA_003599475.1. The sequence continues at coordinate 5,502 of QZKK01000251.1, read as the reverse complement.
TTCCTGGCTGAAGGACTTCATGATCGGTTCGATGGCCGTGATGTTGGCGTAGAAGGAGACTTTCCCCTCCGCCTTCGCTTTTTCGATCATTTGCGGGTCCGCAGAGTATCCGAAGGTCGCTGTGAGGACAATCGAAAGGAGAACGATGAGCTTCTTCATGGGTTACCTCCAATGGCTAGATGGTTTATCATTTTGGCAAACCGCATCCTCTTTGGAACGGAGGCTCGATGAAACGCAGTCGAAAACAAAGGACGATGCCGTTTCGATGATGCCTCGGGAATAGGCAGGGCCGGACGGCATTGCTTCGAATTGTAGCCCAAACCCGGGAATGGATCAAGAAAGGGCAGGCGAGGACTCACATGAACGTCGAATCCCGCCGGGGCGGGAAACGTCCAACGCCCAACATTGAGTGAAAGAGCAACCTCACCCTCCGGCTGGCCGTAGTCGCAGATCGGGTTGAGCGAAGCGAAAGCCGACAAGTTCAGGCCGGATTGACCGAATCTTTTCCGTGTCCTTTCGCATCGAACATGGCCTGATCTGCACGCGCAAGCATCCCTGGAACAGACGCGGCGTCATCGGGGAAGGTCGATACCCCGAGGCTTGCGCTGATGGTGATATTGAGGCCCGCTTTTTTCCGATAGCGCGTCTGCTTGATTCTTGCGCGGATCGATTCGGCTTTCGCAAGCGCCTGCTCCTTCGTGAACCCGGGCAGAACGATTACGAATTCGTCTCCACCGTAAGCCACACCGAATGAGGGTTCATGGATCATCTTCCGGATGGTTCGGGAGATCTCCTGGAGCGTCTTGCTGGCATTCAGATGCCCGTGGGTGTCGACGACGCTCTTGAAGTTGTCGATATCCATGAAGATGAGAGAAAAGGATTTCCCCTTCCTGCGGCTGGTCGTAATCCACCTGGAAAGCGCCCGGTAGAGATATCGCGTGTTGTAAAGCCCTGTCAGATTGTCCTGGAGCGACTGCTCGCGGTACTTGCGCCTGCCTTGGGAAAGGTCGTCCTTGGCGTTTTTGAGCTGTTCGTCCAGCTCCATTTCCGGCGTGACGACGGTCAGATTTCCCAGCGAGAGGTAGATGTCATCGGCGTCGAAGGCCTCGAGCACGGCCTGGTCTTTGATCCACAGAACGGTAGAATCCTTTAAAGCCATCTTGTATACGGCTTCGAAGGTTCCCGCTTTGATCACCTCCTCCCTCATCCGCTTTCCCCGGCCTTTGAACTGGTGCCTGGACAGAATCTCCTCCCGCAAACGCTTCCGATTGAATTTTCGTATGAACCGGTGCCGCTCGACGACCGCCTCCCGAAAAACGCTCGCAGCTTCGAGGTATCCGCAGCCGAGAAGTGCGATCAGCCCCTTTCCGATGAATTCATACCATATCGTGTTTCCACCCTTTCGCCAGGCCGATAGATAGGGGATGGCGGGGCCGCCGAGTTCATCGAAAGCCGCAAACCGGCGCATGCATTCCTTGACACGCGCTTTCAATGCGCTGCTGTACTGATCGTGGGTCAAGATCTGTCCGAAGTAACCTTGAGGAGCCTTGCCCGGCTCCGGTGCATTGTCCATCCGCCGTACCCTCAGTGGCTCCAAGCTGAAAGCTCAAAGCGTAAGCGATTGAAAATCGCGTTCACATTTTCTCGCGCAGAAACGCATAGAATCATAGCCGAAAATGAAGCTCGTATCCACCATTTCCTCTTCCCTCTCTTCTACTTGATGCCTGCGCACATGAAGCTTTGTACGAACTGCCGCTGGAAAAGCAGGAAACCGATCGGCAGCGGGGCCACCGACATCAGGGTGCCGGCAGAGACGATTGCAAAATTGCCTCCTTTACAATCCGCATGGATATTGATATAGCGAACCGGAAACGGGCCGGTGCTGAACCGTCGGTCAGGAATCGATCCGCCCTCCCGCGGATTGCAGATCCGCTCCTGTTGCGGTTCGCCTTCCACCTTGAAAATTGCCGGATTTTTCCTCTGTGCGGGACGATGGATAAAAGTCAGTCTTTCGATTCGCAGAAAAGAGCATTCAATGGAAACCACGATTCTGCTGTTTGCGGTGCCGCAAGCTTCATGGGGTGCCGATCGGCGATGAAAAAGGAGGTGACCGGGAGAGAAGTTTTCTTCAAGCGTTTAGGGGATTGGACGATCAATCATTCATAGCAAAAGGGAGACACGGATCATGAAAGCATATCGAACCATAGGCAAAAGCATCTTCATCTTAGCGGCCCTGGCGCTTTTGATCGCGCCGGCCGCAGCCGTCCAGGCGATCGAAATGCGTCTGGGCCATTATGTGGATGAATCCCACCCCATCCATGCGGGCGCCAAACAGTTTGCCGCACGGGTTGCCGAACGGACAAACGGGGAGGTGAAAATCGCCGTCTACCCTGCCAATACACTCGGCTCCCCGCCCGAACAGTGTGAACAGGTGAAGCTTGGCGTTCTGGACATGAGCATCAACACGCAGGGACAGACCGAATATTTCGTCAAGGCTTCCGCAACCGCCCAGGTTCCTTTTCTTTTCAAAGACTACGCGCATGCCCACCGGACGCTGGATGGGCCGGCCATGGATTGGCTGGCGCCCCTTTTCAAGGATGCCGGATTCATCCTTCTTGCCAACTGGGAATGGGGATTTCGGAACATTTCAAACAACGTGCGCCCGATCCTGAAGCCGGAGGACGTCAAAGGGCTCAAGATCCGGGTTCCTCCGGAATTCCATCTTCAGACGCTTTTCGAATCGCTTGGCGCGGTGGTGACCAAAATCGCCTGGCCGGAGCTCTATATGGCACTTGCCCAAAAAGTCGTCGACGGGCAGGAAAATCCACTCAGCGCCATCTATTATCAGAAATTTTTCGAGGTCCAGAAGCACGTGGCGCTGACGCGCCACACGTATAGCTGCTCGATGCCTCTGATGAGCGCCAAAACCTGGGCGAAGATTTCCCCCGAGCAGCAGCGGATCGTTAAGGAAGAAGCGATCCGCGCGGGAGAGGCGGTCCGAAAGACGCTGATCGAAGAAGAAGACGTTCTGATTGCAAAAATGGAAAAGGCCGGGGTGCAGATTACGCGGCCCGACCCGGCGCCTTTTCAGCAGTCGATCGGTAGCGCATTCGACAAGATACTCGAACGATACGGCAGCGAGAATGTAAAGAAGATGCAGCAGTTTGCCGCTGAGGTGAAGTAGGGAAGGGAATCGACCCGCACAGGCATGCACGGATGCGGGTGTCCGAAAGTCGGGGGCTTCGCCGTGTATGCCTGTGAATGATAATTTCCATTTCAGATTTTAGGATCTCACGAAAATCGTGCCCTCAGGGCACGAATCTTTACACGCGGATCCCGCTGCGGATCAGCGGATCGAGTAAAATGCCATGATGACACTTGCCATCTTTTCGGTGCTGCTGCTCCTGATTCTCGGCGGGCTGCCGGTCGCCTTCAGCATGGGGCTTACCGCCGCGCTCTTTTTCATCTTACTCGGTGAAATAGACGTTCTCATCATGGTCCCGCAGCGGATGTATTCGAGCACGACCGGCTTTACGCTCCTTGCCATCCCGTTTTTCATCCTTACCGGAAACCTCATGAATACGGGGGGAATGACCCAGAGGATTTTTCTCTTCTGCCAGCGGCTGGTGGGTAGCATCCGGGGAGGCCTCGGGCATGTCAATGTCGTTCAGAGCATGATTTTTGCCGGCATGTCCGGCTCCGCCATCGCCGATGCCGGTGGGGTCGGCATGGTCGCGATGGAGGCTATGGTTCGCGCAGGATTCGGGAAAACCTTCAGCGCAGCGGTGACGGCGGCTTCCTCGACCATCGGTCCGGTAATCCCGCCAAGCATCCCCCTTGTGATATACGGGAGCCTGACGGGGGTTTCGGTCGGCCGGCTTTTTCTGGGCGGCTTCATTCCCGGACTGCTCATGGGGGTCGGGATGATGATCACGGTCTATATCATCTCGGTCAAGAGAGGATACCCGAGGGAGAAAAAAGCCACCTTCAAAGAGCTCATGGCCAGCGCCCTGGGGGCATGGACAGCCTATCTGGCGCCCGTGATCATTATCGGCGGCATCCTGTCGGGGATTTTTACCCCCACCGAGGCTTCCGTGGTTGCGGCTCTGTATGCGGCGGTGGTGAGCTGTCTAGTCTACAGGGAAATCTCCCCGCAACACCTGGTTCAGGTGATTGTTTCGACACTCGAGCAGACCGTTCAGGTTTTATTCATCATCTCGACGGCGGGGCTTTTCGGATGGCTTCTGATCCAGCAGCGGGTTCCGGATGCCGTGATCACTTATCTGATGTCGTTGAGTGAAAATCCGACTGTCATCCTTTTGATCATCAACGCCATTCTGCTCGTTTTGGGGTGCTTCATGGAGGCCATTTCGGTGATGCTGCTGACCATCCCGATATTCATGCCGCTGACCCAGGCATTCCACATCGACCCGGTTCACTTCGGAGTCGTTATGACCTTCAATCTGATGATCGCACTGCTCAGCCCCCCCGTGGGGATGGTGCTCTACACGGTCGCCAGTGTCGGCCGGGTGGATCTCTGGAAGCTTGCCTTAGAGCTCAAATGGTACATCGTTTCATTACTGGCCGGCCTCCTGCTGATCACACTCGTACCGGCCCTGGTGACCTGGGTACCGAACCTGATCATGGGACCGATTCAGTAGAGGGAAATGCCGATGAACCTGCAGACGCTCCTCGGAAAAGCGGATCGGGCGGCGGTAGCCTCGCTCAAAATCTTGAGCATCGCCTGTTTCGTCCTTCTCTTTTTTCTTATCGGAGCCGGCGTGTTCGTTCGCTTCGTGCCGATTGCTTCCATGGGGTGGGCCGATGAGATCATCGAATTGAATTTTGCATGGATGGTTTTTCTGGGTACCGCCATTCTGCTGAGAAAAGGGATTCTGTTTCGAGTCGACTTCTTTACCCGGATGGTCGAAGGAGGGCTCGCCGGCCGTATCTGGGAGATCCTGCTGAACGGACTTTCGCTGGTTTTTCTCGCGGTGCTTGCCTACCAGGGCGCGCTGCTGGCTGCAAACGCAACGGATTCCTCGCCCATCCTGGATCTGCCGAAAAGAATCTGGTATCTGTCCGTACCGTTTTCTGCGGCCGTAATGATCGTCTATTCGGTACGGAATCTGTGGCGCCTGCTGCGGGGCGAAAAAGAAACCGAGCCGTGACGAAGTTAAATCAGCCGCAGATTCTCTCAGATGCATGCAGAGATGATCTTTGGACGTCAGTCCGCAAGATAGGCCCGGATGGCTTCCGTGAAAACCTCGACGCCTGCGACCAGCGAGGCTTCGTCGACATCGAAATGCGGGGAATGCCCCTTGTGGACGATTCCCTTCTCAGGATTTTTCACTCCGATCCGCATGAAAGTCCCGGGGGTTTTCTGCGTAAAGAGCCCGAAATCTTCGCCCCCCATCTGCGGAATCATGTAGTGGACATTTTCCCTTCCCAAGACTTCGGCCGCCGCATCGTTTGTGCAGACCGGCACCCCCTCCCTGAAAC
>QZKK01000069.1 GCA_003599475.1 Desulfobacteraceae bacterium | reverse complement strand
GATCCACCGCCCCCTCCGGAAGCGCTTCCTTGACCTTGCGCGCATCGTCTGTACCGATGATTTCAGGCGACAACACGTATTTGAACGGAAAAGCCATCTCGTGGGGAAGGTAGAGGCCCTTTCGGGTGCTCATCCCGAAGTCGTGTTCATTGGGGATTTCCTTCTCCAGCGAATCGATCAGATCGTCGAGACAGGCGGTATTTTCGTCGATGTATCGCGGGCGGACCTTCAACGTCACCTGATAGTTTCCGGGACGGCCGTCCACCGATTCGACTTCGGTCAGCGTCAACACCTTGATGTTGGGATTGTCCTTGATGCGCCGGTAGTTGATTTCCAATCCACAGGTGGGCGGGCACAGCTTGGGGAAATACTTGTTCAACTGGGAAACCCTGCCCCCGAGGGAGGCCTCTTTTTCCACCAGAAACACCTCGTATCCGCTTTCTGCAGCCTCGATGGCTGCCGTCAGCCCGCTGATGCCGCCGCCGACGACCAGGATGCTCCGGCTGCCGGTGGGGGTGTTTTCTCTGTTTTCTGTCATGGGAATCCTCCGTGCATTTTGAATTCGATTGGAAATCGTCTGCTGGTAATCGACTTCGGCAGGCGTCCTTCAGGCGATATCCTTTGTCGTCTATCCGATTTTCATATCCGCATGCCTAAGGGTTTTACTGGATCTTATAAAACCTTTAAGCATATGGATATCGCGGCCGCTTCAATCAGGATGTCGCTGCGAGGCCTCGCCCCTGTGTGTGGGCCCCCGAAAAACCTCCAGGTGTCCGCAGACACCTGGAGGCGATTCCGATCAGTCTATCTACGTTTCAGCTTCAGTCCGGGATGATCTTGATGTAGTCTTTCTTGAACGTATCCCATTTGCCGGACTTCGGGTCGTACTTGGAGTTGACGAAGCAGAACCAGTTCTTGTCATCCTGTCCCGGATGATCGGACTGATAGTAGAATCCCGGGTAGCGGGTTTCTTTCCTGAACTGGATATGCCGCAGGTGGGATTCCACCGTCCAGACCCGGTGGATGATCTCCCAGCACCGGAGCAGTTCGTGCAGGGTGCCGGCGGCCAGCTTTTCACAGTCTTCCCGAACCATCTCGAGCAGTTCCATTGCGATTTCGAGATTTTTGCTGGTGGTCATATAATAGGTGGCCCATCCGCCGCCATACTCGTTTGTGATCTTCATCAGGCGGGTGGTCATCTGATCCGGCTTCAGGTAGGCCGGGTTGATGTCGGAAGCCGTTGTATAGGCTTTATTGGCTTCGTATACCTTGACCGGTTTGTATACCAGGTCCACAATCGCATCCTTGGATTGCGCCAAGGCCGGTTTGTAATCCTTGTGGTCGAGGGTGTACCGAACCATGCTCTTGGCGGCAATCCTGCCTTCGCTGTGGGAGCCGGAGGAGAACTTGTGTCCGGAGCATCCCACGCCGTCTCCTGCAGTAAACAACCCCTTGACCGTGGTCATCCGGTTGTAGACCTTTCCGTCATCCCCCCATTTGTAGGAGGCCGGAACCCAGTCATAATCCGGGCCGGAGGTCCACATGCCGCAGCAGCCCGAATGAGATCCGAGCAGATACGGTTCGGTCGGCATGACTTCGGAGTTTTTCTTTTCCGGCTCCGTATTGGTCGCGCACCACAGGTTGGCCTGACCGCAGGTCATATCGAGGAAGTCTTCCCAGGCTTCGGATTCGAGGTGCTTGAGCTCTCTCTTGTCCATGGTCTTTCCGAGGGCCGCAAGAGCCGAGATCGTATCCATCATGATCGGGCCGCGGCCTTCCTTCATCTCAAAGAGCATGAGATGGTTCCGCAGGCAGGTCGGGGTGATGGCAGCCGTTCCGTAGGGAGCGTATCGCTCGAGTTCCTTCTTGGCGGCTTCGCTGGCGACATAGTTTTCGCCCAATCCGTTGAGTGCCTTGGCCTTGAACAGCAGGAACCATGCACCCACCGGTCCGTATCCGTCTTTGAACCGGGACGGGGTGAAACGGTTTTCCATCATGGAAAGCTCCGCTCCCACTTTCATGCACAGATAGTAGGTGGAACCCGCATTCCATACCGGATACCAGGCACGACCCTTTCCTTCGCCGATGCTTCGCGGCTGATAGATGTTGACCGCGCCGCCGCATGCGACCATCATGGTCTTTGCCTTGATGATGTAGACTTTGTTTTCACGGACGGAAAAACCGACCGCACCGGCGATCTGATTTTCCACGTTGGCATCCAGAAGCAGCTCTACGATAAAGACCCGCTCCAGGATGTTTTCTTCCCCGATGGCCAGCTTGGCGGCTTCGGCGACGATCCGTTTGTAGGACTCGCCGTTGATCATGATCTGCCATTTACCGGTCCGTACCGGCTTGGCTCCGCTTTTCAGGGTTCCCATGGTCTGGCCGCGTTTGCCGTCGAGATTTTTTCCCTCTGCAGACATCTTCCAGATGGGAAGACCCCACTCCTCGAACAGGTCGACGGAGTCGTCCACGTGGGTGCCAAGGTCAAAAATCAGGTCTTCGCGCACGATCCCCATCAGATCGTTTCGAACCATTTTGACGTAGTCTTCCGGGCTGTTTGTACCGATATAGGTGTTGATGGCGGAAAGCCCCTGAGCGACGGCCCCGCTTCTTTCCAGAGCGGCCTTATCCACCATGAGAACGCTTGCGTCTTCGGGAAGCCATTTCTTGACCTCGAAAGCAGCGCCGCAGGCGGCCATTCCGCCGCCGACAATCAACACGTCCACTTCCCGCTCTTCTACGGCGGGATTCGGATCGGCGGCGCGTTCATACTTGGGTTTGTTCGGTAATGCCATGTCGTATCCTCCTATTCTGAAATCAGATTATCTCTCATTCATCTCCCAGAAGCGGGTTGCCGTTAGGCAAGAGCCTTGGGCCTTGGGATCTGTTTTCCTCCGGCCTCTTCCGTGGATAGCTGATTGCTGTTGATGTCTTTGCCCTTCATATTCTTGTAGGCGTTCGCGGTTCCTTCCGGAGTGGTCCGGATGGGGAACTTGAACCGTTTGATGTTTCCATTTCTGAATTTGCAGGTCCACATGACATCTTCGGTCCCCAGCATCGGCATAATGCTGCTTCCAAGAGGAACGAAATCGGCATAACCTCTGACTTCGATGGCCTGGGTCGGGCAGATCTTGACGCAGGAGAAGCATTCCCAGCACTGATCCGGTTCCTGGTTGTATGCCTTCATGGCCGTGGGATCCAGCACCATCAGGTCGTTGGGGCAGATGTACTCGCAGGCGGTCTTATCTCCGCCTTTACATCCGTCACATTTCTCGTAAATTACAAAACTTGGCATGTATTTACCTCCTATGGTTTTTTAATTCGCTAACCGGTACAAATGACGAATTCTTTTAAGCTGAGCCGTTTTACACCTCCTCTCGTTTCCGTGACATCCCAAAGCCGTCACTGATATTCAAATGGTCCTCCGGACCTATAAGCTATCTGAATTCACCTGAATTTGCCGTTTAAGGCGGCCGCGACATCGTCTAAGGCAAGATTACGAGCCTCTCCCGGTTTCTGAAAAACAAGAGGGTGAAATTATCATTCGTTCTGAACCTTTGTCAAGCATTTTCGGTAATTCCAGGCAAAATTTGATGGAAGGATCATGCAGATCGATTCAGAGCACAACCGCCGTTTACTTTTCGATGCTTTCCTCCTATGATGACACATTACGAGTTGCGGGTTGCGAGTTGCGGGTTCTCCCGCCGAGGCGGGATTACCCGTGCATCAGACAAGTTGCAGGCACCGGGGTGCTGAAGTGAACGATTCGATGAAACCGCTGTCCGCGGGAGACTTCTTTGCCTTTTCATGCCATCGGCGCGTATCATGTTTTAATGACTGCTGCAGGGAATTGAACCAGTATCTGACGCCCTATGACATCCTGCGATTGAAAAACCATCTCGGACTTTGTTCCGGCGATTTTCTCAAAAAATACACGGTTCAATACATCGGCCCGCAGTCCGGATTTCCCATGGTTTCTTTCAGAGCCGATGGAAGATCGGGCGCAAAGTGCCCTTTCGTTGCGGAAAGCGGATGCAGCGTCTACGAAGATCGGCCGTCTTCCTGTCGAATCTACCCGCTGGTCCGAATCGTCTCCCGCTCCCGTGAGAGCGGTGCCGTTTCCGAGCGATATATGCTGCTCAAAGAGGATCACTGCTTCGGATTCGAGGAAATGGAAAATCATTCAGTCAAGAGCTGGATCGAGTGCCAGCGGGTTGCAGAATACAATGCAATGAACGACCTTGTGCTTGAGCTGATCAGTCTGAAAAACACCAAAATGCCAGGGCCGTTGAAGGAAGAATCCAAACACCTGCTGCGCCTTGCGCTTTTTGATATCGATGGATTTCGTGCATACGCGGATGAAGGCGGCGTCTCGACCGAACCGCAGCGGTTGAAGGAGATGAGTGACGCGGATCTTTTGAGATTCGCCGTGGAATGGACCAAAAAAGCGGTATTCGGAGCCTGAATTTCGGGTTGCGCGTTACGGGTTGCGTGTTGCGTGTTTTAACCCGTACCCCGGGACGCGTAACCCGCAACCCGGCTTACCGGATCTTCAGATCCCGAGACGGGATTCCCCAGAGGAAGAATTTGATCCATTCGATGCCGAATTCGAGCAGCGCGGAATCATCGATCGCAATCTTATTCCGAACGGAGGCTTCCACCCTGTAGCGCTTCAAGAAACTGCTCTGAAAGACAAATTCACGAAATCGATCGACATTGTATGCGGCCATAAAGGCCATCTTCGCCCTGCGGCCGTTCGGTCCCTCAGTCCCCCAGGGATCTTTCTGGAAGAGAAGCTTCAGTTTAGACCAGTCCGTGGTCATCTTCGTGTAAATTGCCGCTTCCTGTCCGGCTTTCCATGATTCGGTCGTGTTCGGCCAAGCCTCGTACCGGCCCATACAAAAATCAGGGGGGCGGAAGAAATGGACCATCTCGATCCGTTTTCCATCGAAAAGAGCGCCCTGCTCGACCGGGAACATGCGGCAGGAATACGGCCGTTCCAAATAGACGGAACATCCGGTTTCGGTCGAGAACGGGCAGCTCCTTTCGGGATCTTCGGCCATTCGAAGGAGCACCTCCGGGAAAAAGTTGTCCGGCCGCATCACGATGTCCGCATGCTCATCTAAGAAGCGATCCGACGTGAGGCTCAGATGCTTTTTCAGGCGGATGACATCGTAAGGATAAAGGAACAGATTCAGGTTCCGGCAGCACCGGTTGAAGCAGGAAATGCTCGAGTGGCATCGGAAAGAGAAACGGTCCGTCTCTTTCAGCCTTTGACCGGGCAATTGATTCAGATCCTGATTTTCGAGATATTTCATAAATCCTGCTCCGCTGCCGGATTCGCAAGCATCTGAGCAATGGTCATTCTTACGCCTTCCGAAACGCCCAGGGCTGCTCTTAGATCCCGTTCCAGCTTTGAAAGCTCCATATAAAAAGGTGTCCGGTCAAACCGGATGTAGTCGCTCCGCCTGCAACAATCGTAAAATGTGTCGCACCCGGGATGCCTCCGGAGATCTTTCCCCGGCGGATGCAGCTCGTGGGGGAGCCCGTGCAGTCTGCAGATCATCGGCCGATGCGAATAGAGAATGCATCGATTGCCGGCATTCAACGGACACATCTCTTTTATCGGGAGCCCGCTTGCATCCGCCATCCTCATGATATCGACGACCGTATCTGCCCTGCGCCTCGCGCTTTTTCTCCGGTCCGGGTCAAGCGACGCAAAGCCTCTGAGAAGATAATGGTATTCGATCAGGGTGTGGTGGGTAAAGCGGGTAAGACAGCAGTTATCCTTGCATCCCCGGCAGACAAATCCATACCGCCCGGCCACCGCGGCATAGCCGCAGTCCATTTTATCGAACAACACCGCCAGCCTGGACATAAACGGGGAAACGATATCGAGATTGTAACGGGTGGTTTGCCCTTCGATTCCTGTTGTCTCTTGCATCGATAAATTTTATATATTGAACCATACGCCCAGGGGGCGGACCTTATCGTGAATCAAAAAGAAGAAACCATATCATAATCGATAAAGAATATAAAGACATGAACGGCCATCATCTCATTCTGGGTGAACTGACGGACTATATCACCGGAGAGACGCTTCAGGACACGCATGACGAGCGGTATCGACAGAAACTCGCAAGACTGCTGATCGATGGGAAGCAGTACCCGAGAGAAGAAGTGTCGAGGCAGGTGGAGCTTCGGGTCCGTGCAGCGGACAAGCTTGCCAGGATTCGGATCGACTTCGTGGTCTCTCTTTCATCCCGGCCGGTGATGATCGTCCGATACGGACCCGGTTCGATCGTCACACGCCGCCGCCCCGCGCTTGCGGCCTCCCGGCTGATCGCCTCCCATCAGATACCGGTTGTCGTGGTAACAAACGGGGAATCGGCGGAGATTCTCGACGGGGCGAGCGGAGAGGTGCTGTCGTTCGGGCTTGGTTCGATCCCGAGCAGGCACGACCTCCTTGCTTGCATGCCCGGTTTCTCGTTCGATCCGATTTCACCGGAGCGGGCCGAACTGGAGTCCAGGATTCTCTATGCATTCGATGTGGATGACATCTGCCCGTGTGACGATACCGTCTGCCTATTGTGAAGCGGGGCGTATCGACAACTCCGCGTTAAAATTATTTTTGTTGCATTTTTCTCTTGCATTTCTTAATGTTTTGTAGCAAATTTCGCCGAGGGGAACAGGTACCCCCGATAAACGACGGCTGCGTGTGGATCCGGCTTCCGGCGATGTCGGTCGTAAAAGGGAGTTCGGTCCCGAGAGAAACAATTACACTTCGGGGAGGTGGCGGTATAGCTATTCCGAGACGTACAAGCCCAAGAGGACCCACAAAAGATCGTACAAAAATCAACGAGGAAATCAGAGCGCACGAAGTCCGGGTGATCGATCCGGAGGGAAATCAACTCGGCATCCTGCAATTGCATCAGGCCCTTGCTTCGGCACGTGATTTCGGCCTTGATTTGGTTGAAGTTTCTCCAAATGCCAACCCGCCGGTCTGCAAAATCATGGATTATGGCCGCTTTCGATATGAGCAGACAAAAAAGCAGCAGGAGGCGAAAAAGAAGCAAACCACTTTTCAGGTCAAAGAAATCAAGCTGCGGCCGAAGACGGGGGAACACGATCTGCAGGTAAAGATCGGTCACATCAAAAAGTTTCTCGGGAAAAAGGACAAGGTAAAAGTCACGGTGGTTTTCAGGGGTCGTGAAGTTTCACTCGCCCAAATGGGTAGAGAGTTGTTGAGTCAGATCGTCAGTGAGACATCCGAGCTTTCGGCTGTCGAGCAGGAGCCCAGGTTCGAGGGGCGTACCATGATCATGATTCTAACTCCGAAATAAAACAAATCGATCCTGGCGCATTCCCTGTTTTATGTTTAAACGCTCGTGAAGTGGCGTGGGCTGACGCATGTCATCGCTCGCGCCATCTATTTTTTGTCGGCAGTCTCCGGTTGCACTGCAAGGGTGCGATTGCGGATTTGCCGAACAGATGACTCAAAAGGAGTGAAAGGTATGCCAAAGATAAAAACCAATCGGTCTGCAGCAAAACGTTTCCGCCCGACCGGCAGCGGGAAATTTTCATTTTCGAAATCCTTCAGCAGCCACATTCTGACCAAAAAATCGAGAAAACGGAAACGGTCTCTCAGGCGAAAGCAGATCATCGATCGGGCGAATATGAGAGAAATCCGGCAGCTTTTGCCGAACGTATGAGAATTTTTCGCGCAGAGTCGCACGGAAAAATGCAGAGCATTTTCCCGTGTACAGCGCGAATTGTAAGGAGCAAACAAGATGCGAATAAAAAGAGGATTCAAAGCGAGAAGACGTCGACAAAAGGTCTTGAAACTGGCCAGAGGATTTCGCGGCGGCCGCAGCAAACTGTTCCGAACGGCTGCCGACTCCGTAGACAAGGCGCTCATGTATGCCTATCGAGACCGCAGGGCCCGGAAACGCGACTTTCGACGGATCTGGATTTCACGGATCAATGCCGCTGTTCGAATGCACGATCTTTCCTACAGCAAGTTCATCCACGGGCTGAAAGCGGCCCATGTCGATCTGGACCGCAAGATTCTGGCCGAAATGGCGGTTTCAGACCCTTCGGGGTTCTCGCAGCTTGCCAGAATGGCCTCTCAGGCAGTTTGAGGATCAGATTGAAATCGTGTGGTTACTCCGATGGACGAGAGCGGGTGCAGCAGAGTGGACGATGCCATAGAAAAGATCAGGGAATCGGCGCTGAAAGAGATTGCGGCCGCCGGTACGCGCGATGAACTGGATGCGGTCTCGATTCGATACCTGGGCCGCAAGGGGGCCCTTACCGGCTTTCTGAGGAATATTTCCAGTCTTCCGGAACCGGAGAGGCCTGCCGCGGGCCAACAGGCCAACCGGGTGAAGCGGTTCCTCGAAAACGAGATTGCAGAAGCCGCCGCACTTATCGAGAGTCGGACCAGCCTCGAAGAAGAAGGAATCGATGTTTCACTGCCCGGACGGCCGGCGCCTCTCGGGGCGACACATCCAATCACCCAGATCTCCCGTCAGATATGCGCGATTTTCCAGCAGCTTGGATTCGACATCGCGGAGGGGCCCGAAATTGAAACCGATTACTACAATTTCGAGGCGCTTAATTTTCCCTCGGATCACCCTGCACGCGATATGCAGGATACTTTTTTCGTTTCGGATACCATCGTGCTCAGAACCCATACATCGCCGCTTCAAATCCGAACCATGGAAAAATATCGGCCGCCGCTTCACATCGTCATGCCGGGGAAGGTGTACCGGTGCGATTCGGATCTGACCCATACTCCCATGTTCCATCAGGTGGAAGGCTTGATGGTGGACGAGCGCGTCTCTTTCGGAGATTTGAAGGGGATTCTTACGGTTTTTGTCCATCGGATGTTCGATGAACGGACCGGGCTCAGGTTCCGGCCAAGCTTTTTCCCGTTCACTGAGCCGAGTGCGGAAGTGGACATTCAGTGTGTGATGTGCCGGGGGAGCGGGTGTCGGATCTGCTCGCAGACCGGGTGGCTGGAAGTTCTCGGCTCCGGAATGGTACACCCCGCCTTGTTTGAAAATGTCGGATACGAAGCCGGTCGATATACCGGTTTTGCCTTCGGAATGGGAGTGGAGCGGATTGCGATGCTGAAATACGGAATCGATGATATTCGAAAATTCTTCGAAAATGACATGAGGTTCTTAAACCAGTTTTAGGCATTTACCGATGAAGGCAAGCTTCAGTTGGCTGAAAGAATATGTTTCCATCGAGATGTCCGCAGGCGCTCTTGCCGAGGCGCTCACCATGTCGGGCCTCGAGGTCGAAGCGCTGATCGATCGATACGAGTTTCTCGGCTCGGTCCGGGTGGGGAAAATACTGGCGGTTCATCCGCATCCGAAGGCGGACAGGCTGCGCCTGTGCACCGTCGACATCGGCAGCCGAACCGTACCCGTAGTCTGCGGCGCACCCAATGCAAAGGAGGGGATGCTTTCTGCGCTGGCGCTTCCGGGATCCCGTTTTGCCGACGGAACGGAATTAAAGCGCTCCGTCATCCGGGGGCAGGTCTCGGAGGGCATGCTCTGCAGCAGAGCCGAACTGGGACTCGGTGCGGATCGAAGCGGCATCATCGAACTGCCCCTGGATGCCGCCGTGGGGCAATCCATCAAAGAGTCCCTTTCTTTATCGGATCCTGTCTTTGAGATCAGTCTGACCCCGAACCGTCCCGACTGTCTCAGCATCGTTGGAATCGCCCGTGAAATCGCCGCCATCGAGAAAAAACCGTTGAGGCGCTCCGAACTCGAATTGCCCCGGGGCGTAGACGATATCCACCGGCATACATCGGTAACCATCGAGGATCCGGATCGATGCCCCCGGTACGCTGCGCGTCTGTTGACCGGAATCACCATCGCCGAGTCCCCCTTCTGGCTGCAGGATCGGCTGCTATCGGTCGGATTGCGGCCCATCAACAACATCGTCGATGCAACCAACTATGTCATGATGGAAACCGGGCAGCCGCTGCACGCATTCGATTTCGATCGGCTTTCAAAAAACCGGATCGTCGTGCGTACGGCCGAAGAGGGGGAGATCTTCACCACGCTGGATCAGAAAGAGCGCCGGCTCAAATCGAACATGCTGATGATCTGCGACGGAGAAAAGCCTGTGGCGATCGGAGGTGTGATGGGCGGGGTCAACTCTGAAATCGCGCCGGAAACCCGCCGGGTTCTCATCGAAAGCGCCTATTTCAATCCGCCCTCCATCCGCAGGACTGCAAGGGAGCTCGGCATCGGGACGGACGCCTCCCATCGGTTCGAACGCGGGGTGGATCCGGAGGGAACCCTGTTTGCATTGAATCGTGCGGCTCAAATCATGGCCGACATCGGAGGAGGCACCCTGATTGCCGGGGTCATCGATGAACATCCCAGGAAAACCGCTTCCAAAAAGATCTATCTGAATACGGAACGTACCAATCAATTCCTGAGCACGGATTTGTCGGTGGATGTCATGGCGGATCTTCTGACATCGATCGAATTCACGGTTGAGAAGCGAGGAACCCGGGAGCTGGAAGTCGTCCCTCCTTCTTTTCGGGTCGATATCGGTCGTCCGGAAGATCTGATGGAAGAAATCGCCCGGCTCTCCGGGTACAACGACATCCCCATGACCGTACCGACCGTCTCGGCCGGAACCCGGCTTTCTTCCATCGGTCTGGAACGGAAGGACAGGATTCGGCAGATGATGTCCGGATTCGGTTTTTCGGAAACCATCAATTATAGTTTTATGGACAAGTCCGCATGCGACCGGCTCAGGCTTGCCTCCGAAGACCCGCGGCGGTGCGCGGTGGAGATCCTGAATCCGCTGGCCGAAGATCAGACTGTGATGCGGACCTCGATGCTGCCCGGGATGCTTCAAACCATGCATCGAAATATCGTCCAACAGATTCGAACGCTCAGGCTGTTTGAAATCGGAAAAGTATATCTCGGCAAAGGCAAGCAGGATCTGCCGGAAGAAATCGAGATGCTGATCGGGCTATGGACGGGGGCACGAACGCCGGCATCGTGGCAACTGAATCCCGTCGGTTGCGACTATTTCGACATCAAGGGGGTCGTCGATAGTCTTTTTTCGGGCTTGAAGATCACCGGGTGCCGCTTCACCCGAACGACCCATCCCTACACGCGCCCCGGGTACACTGCCGAAATCCGAATAGGGGAGGACTCTGTCGGTTTGATGGGTGAAGTCCACCCGGAAGTCCTGTCCGGTTACGATCTGAAACAGGCGGCCTACATCTTCGAATTGAACCTGAACAGGCTCTTTCCATTCATCCCCGACAGCCGCCACGTAAAGCCGCTGTCCAAATTTCCGGCGACCACAAGAGACATCACTCTCATCGTGGATCGGAAAATCGAATCCGAAGCCATATTGGAGTCTGTCCAGAAATTGAATGAGGAACTCGTCGAATCCATTCATCTGCTCAGCATATTCGATGGATCTCCGATTCCCGCCGGCCGGAAGAGCGTCTCGTTTCGCATCATTTATCGATCCAATCGGGAAACCTTGCAGGACGAAACGATCAATCCCCTTCATAAGGCGATTACGGACCGGCTTGTCGAAGCATTCCATGCAGCGTTGCCGATCTAGTCGGATCTTCGCCGTGGGACAGTTCGAATGGAAGAGAGCAATCTCCCTCGAAAAGATATTCCGGACAAGCTTTATTTCAAAATAGGCGAGGTGAGCCGGATTGCAGATTTGCCGGCATCGGTGCTGAGATTCTGGGAGACGGAGTTCAAGCAGATTCAGCCGAAGCGGACCCTTTCGGGCCAGCGGCTTTACCGTCGCCAGGACGTGGAGATGGTGCTGCAGATAAAAGATCTTCTCTATAAGGAAAAATATACGATCAAAGGGGCGAAAGAGTACCTCAAATCGGCGCCTACGAAGACAAACGCCGATTCCGTAGCCAGGATACTGGATGAAGTTCGATCCGCTCTGGAGGACATTCGCAAGCTGCTCGACAGGTGATAACCAGCCCAGCCGGAAATTCGAAGCACGAAATACGAAATACGAAACAATATTCAAATGACCAAAATCCTAATGCTTCAATGAAAAACGCTCCACCTGCTGAAATTTATTGACAATCGATTATTTTTGTCATAAATTACGGCCTTGGTTAGCGGGCATAACTCAGCTGGTAGAGTACAAGCTTCCCAAGCTTGGGGTCGCGAGTTCGAATCTCGTTGCCCGCTCCATTTTCAGTTCGCCCCTTTCTGACGGGGGGTTTCGCGGGTAGCGCTATTTTCAGTCTGTGGGCAGAGGTCTCAATCTTTTTCGTTATGGATAGTTTCATGAACTGAAAATTTTCGATCCACTTTAAGAAAGTCTACCACACTGAGAAGAGAAGAAACGGGCGATCGCCCGTTTCTGTTTTTAGAGCGAACGGATTCGTTTTGCGATGAATGATAAAATAAAACCTGCGGAGAAAAAACCGGGTAATCTGCGTCCCGGGGACCGGTAACAAAGTGGTGTATGTGATGGCGAAACTGGTACCTGAACGCCTGTGGTACAGGCTGGTGCCGAGTATTGTCAAAAAAATGCCATGAGGGGGAACGCGAGATGATTGTCATCGGTGAAAAAATAAACGGTACCCGCAAAGAAGTGGGGCATGCCATTCGGGCGCGGGATGAAAAAAAGATCCAGGCCCTGGCCAAAACTCAGGTAGACGCCGGTTGTGATTTTTTGGATGTGAATGTCGGCATGCCGCCTGACCGCGAACCGGGCGATATGGTCTGGCTGGTGAAAACC
>QZKK01000044.1 GCA_003599475.1 Desulfobacteraceae bacterium | reverse complement strand
GGAGGAAAAGCTCTCTGACTCATGCAACAGGTTTTTGCTTGTCGCTCCGCAAGGTAGCAAAAATAGTTCAAAATTCGTTTGGGAAATCCGGATAGACCCGCTTTTCATTCTGGTCGTGTTGCGCAACATCTTGGCAGCAGCCCACCCTCCCATCGAACGAATTAGACCTCCCCCTGTCAATTCAGGCTTTCTTCCCTCGCCTGCGGCTTCTTCCACATACGCCCGATACTTTTTACGCGCAGCGGACAGAGATTTTCCGAAAAACTTTAGGACATATTCGCTGTCCTGCCAGAGGCTGGTTCGTTTTCCCATAAGCGTGCTGTGACCGCTGTAAGCCCATCTGTCCAGCGATTTTAGGTCTGAAACCAGCACCGCACGGAGGGGATTCAGGTGGATATAACGGACAAGTTCAAGAAGATAGGCATCCTCCTGGCAAAGAATTGACTTGTAGCGGTTTTGAAAAAGCTTTCCATGTCTGCGGTGCCTTCGGTTGAAATAAGCCCCATGACCGGTCAACAGCCTCCTCATTACCGTTGAGATGGGAGCATAACCTGTTTTCAGCAGGAGATGCACGTGGTTGGGAATCATTGCCCATGCATAGCAAGGGGTTCCGGTTTCAGATAAAACTGTACCGAGCCGATCCAGAAAATTATCCCGGTCTTTATTGTCCCGAAATATATTCCGCCGCTCGATTCCTCTGAAAATTATATGATGCAGCGCACCCGGTGCATCGATTCTGGCTCTACGGGGCATGAAAACTCCATACCACAGAAATGGCTGCATAGAAACTTATAATCCAATAGACGTCCCCAAATACCCTCCCCTGGGCATCCGGGACTATGCCGTCTACGCCCTGATGTATCAGCTCGGTTTAAGAGTCGGGGAAGTCCACGATCTCGATCTTGAATGCATCGACTTTAAAAACCGCAAAATTACCGTCATGGGAAAAGGCCGCAAACCCCGCACACTCCATGTAAACGACGAGCTGATCGAAATCGTAAGTCAGTATCTTGCCGTCCGCGATAAGTTCCTAAACAGCTGGCTCAGCAAAGCCCTTTTTGTCTCAAAGAAAGGCAACCGCCTGGCGATCCGCACCATGGAAGACAACTTTAAAAAGATACTGCTGCAGACAGGCCTTACCACCCCTTTTAACGTTACCTGCCATACCCTTCGTCATGCCTCGTCGCTTTCAGCTATGGCGGCACAAGCAGCCTGGCCTCGCATCTTAACGACAACGATGTCGATGTACTGGTGATCAAAAGCATCCTCGGTCATGCGACGACACGCAGCACCGAGCCCTATATCCACCCTTCGCAGAAAAAAATCCGGCAGGCGCTCGAAAAGCTGCCCGGGGTCGTCTATGTCAAAGAACTGATGAAGAAAGGAGTATTGAACTTAAACTTCCAAAAACCGTATAGGCCCAGAAGAAAATAGCTTGCTCTTTTTTACCGTTTTCTTCTTGCTCGAACAAATAAGCTGTCGGCATAAGTTGGTAAAGTATTTCTTGCCAATGGCTTTTTTTTCTTTAGTTGCTAAAATTTTTCTTGCTAAAATGCAAAAATCAGAGCATTGTATCACTAATGACTGATTGATGACTAATGCCAGCTTGCTTTATTAGTAAATGCCCTATCGCAATTGCGCCTAACTCAACACCTGACCGCGGGGTTCGTCCCCCATGGATCCCCCAAGAGTCTCAAGATCGTCCTCCCACGGTGTTCGGGCCGAGCGGCATGCCAGGCCCTGTCATTCCGGCTGGTCGACCCGGGCAGGTTTGGTCGGCTGCGCGGAAACCGGCCTTTCGTCGGCGGGAGCATCCTGAGGCGACTGCAGTCGCTTGAGGTCTTCCAGGAACGCTGTGACTGCCGCCAGTTGCTGCCGCACCTGCCCAACCTGCGCCTGGAGGTCGGTGAGAGATTCGGCCTTGGCCAAGTGCACTTTCAGATCCTGCATGCTGTTGCTCACCTGAGTCAGATTGCTATGGATCTCCTGAAGAAGTTCCTCCGTTTCCACCGAGTGACTCAATTTTGCATACAGTTCGGTTATCCTGGTCATCATGTCCCGTCGCAGTTCGCCCTGGGAATCGAGCTTCGCTGTTATGGCGGTCAACATATCATCTTGCCTTACAAATTTTAACACGACAGGCATGGTTAACGCCTCGAATCGATCAATCCCGGCTTGGATGGAATCGACAACGATTTTATTATATCCCATCATTGTTTCGGAGGTGGGGAAGTTTTCGAGCCGGTCTGCAATGCGAGTTTCAAGCCCCTTAAGCGCTCGGTCCAGCTCGGCGGTTGCGACATTGAAATTGTCCGTCATTTTGCCTGTGGTGGGAATGTCTTCAAGCCGGTCTGCAATGTGTATTTCATGTTCCTTAAGCGCTCGTTCCAGTCCGCTGATCCCCGAGGCCGTCTGAATCGCCTGTGTCTGCAAATCTTTCTGGAAATCCATAATTCCTTGGCGAAGATCGGCGAGCGAACGATCGGTGGCGGCGATTCGATTCTGAACGTTGCTCCTGATAGATTCTCCTTGCCAGAAAATGGTCAGGGAGACCACAATGAGGAAGATAAATGCCAGGGTTGGATACGGGAACCCGGGCGATGTTCTGGTTTGGTGCAAGCGGGCGATGCACTTGTTAAAATCATAATTCGACCTGTCCAATTCCTTGGCTCTTCGCCAGCACGATTCGGCTTCGAGATAGAAGCCCTGCTGGGCGAAAATGCGAGCTTGCAGATCTAAGGCCAGCAGTTTCGAACATTCCCCACCATCCAAAGCTTTCTGTAATAGTTTACTGGCCTCCGTGTACCGGCCTTTCCGGGCCGACACGACGGCGGCCTTGAAATACCGGCCGTTTTTCGCTTCGGTAAACATGGCATCTTTACTCCGATATTTGTGAGGCTGGTTTGGTCTAGGCATTTTTGATTCAATCAACCGCCGGGATTCGAGCGGCTTGGCCGCCGCTCAAACCGCATTTACAAATGGTCAATTCATCGTAATGGTTCCGCCGATGTTGGCATGTTTGGCCTCTTGCTGAATCTCCCGCGGCAGCAGAGAAAGCAACTGGCGGTTGGCCGCCTTGAGGGCTTCCACATCGTTGTTGTTGGTGGCCCGGCGTCCCTGGGTAATTATCTGTTCGGCCAGCCCGGGATCTCGCATTGACTGGGCCTTTTCCACGAGCCAGTTGAAACGACCGACGTGAAAACCCGGCTGCTGGTCGAGCACATGAAGAAAGAGTGCATCTATGGTCGCGATATGTCTGCGCAGGAGGTCCGGGTCTCCGGTATCGATCGCGGTCTGCAATTCGATCCTGAGCGAGTTCAAATGGTTTTGGTCGGCGGCTTTGCCGTATTCACCGACAACTCTTTCCGCATTCTGTAATGATTCTTCCGCCTGGGCCAGCAGGACCGGCCATTCGAGAGAATCCTCGACCTGGTCGATCTCAGCGGCCAGTTCGCGAAGCCGGCGATCCAATTCGGCAACCGCGTCCGGGTCGTTTTCGGCCGCCTCGATGAGTGATGCTACATGATCGATCAGTTGCTGGTTGTCGATCCTTGAAAGCGCCTCGTCCGCTTTCAGCGCTTTCGTCTGTTCGGCTTTTTCGCGGGCGTCTTTGAGACGCAGCTTCTGCTGGTCCGCCTCCTTGCGGAGTTCTTCCATTGAACTGTGCTTCATTTGCGGGTTGAAACTGATTTCAAAATCCTCGTCCAGCGAATTGACGTAAGCCTGGAGGCGAACCTGTTGAGACTGGTCAATGATGAGGGTGATTTCTATCTGGCTGCCGGGGGTTAAATCACGCCGGATATCCGTGCCGCAAATTGTCATGACGCCTATCCCATGGTTTCGCTCAGCCCTCGGATGCTCCCCCTCCAGCAAAGGTATGCGAAGGATATCTTCAGCCCGGCCGGCCCGGATCATTTCCGTCGTGCGATGGTCCATTGATTTGCGAAGGCCTCTCTCGGGTATTTTCGCCCCCTTCTCCACATAGGTGGCCACCCCGCCATTGGCAAGGCCCACGCCTATGGTCATGGCCGCCGGCGGGTCTCCCGGGACCACGCCGAGCGTGTAGGATACCCTGTCCGGCGAAGTCGGGATCCTGGTGCCGGTCGCGTCGCACAGTTCGATGGCATATTCATGCCGTCTTTGCTTTTCGGCAAAGAGCTGGGTCATGAAGACGCCGTCGGCGCCCAGGGTGATCCGTCCGGAACGCCATTGTGTTTTCGTATCGACCAGCTCGATGGTGTAGCCTTCGATGTTCCGTCCGTCAGGAGGCGTCACCCTGCCTCCGATGTCCGGATCGGACACGTTGTCGACGGGTTTGTGTTCGATTTGAATGCGCCATGTCCCGGTCGGAACAACCGCTTCCTCGTCCCGAAAGATTTGGGTGCCGGCAAAAATGGCGGCCCCTCGGGCCACTACGGTAACCGGATCGATCCCGAATTCCAGATTGCCGCCTAACTCAGCCTGCACGGCTTCGCGCACCCACGGGTTGAGCGTGGTCCCACCCACCATCAGGATACGTTCCAGATTGGCGCCCATCAGTCCTTCATGTTCGAGCGTCTTTCGGCACAGGCTCAGCGATTTTTCGATATACGGCCTGCTGACCTCTTGCACGTCCTTGGGCGACAGAGTAAAGGCGAAATCGACTTCCTTCCCGTCCGCATCCTCGAATCCTTCTATCCAGAATTCATGAGGAGCCCTAGACCGGCATACCTCGATTTTCGCCAGTTCGGCATGATATTTCATTCTACCGAACACACGTTCCCACCTTAAATTTTCACGCCGGAAATCCGGCAGATTGTATTGAGCGGTAATGGCCGGGACCAATTTCTTGGTTACGATATCCCAGTCGATCAGCTTGCCCCCCAGGAAATTGTCGCCGTCATGATTGACGACATGGATCAATCCGTCCCGGATGCGCATGATGGCCGCGTCAAAGGTGCCTCCCCCAAAATCGTAAACCATCCAGTAAACATTTTCACTTTCGCTTTGAAAGCCGTAAGCCAGCGATGCGGCCACCGGTTCCAGCAGCAGGACGCAATGTTTGAAACCCGCTCCTTCCATTTCCTTGGCGCCCTGCTCGACTTCCTTTTTCGTGGTCCCGCAGGCGGCCCTTCGGGTGGCGGCTGTCTGTGGATTTTCAAAAGCCGCCGGCACTGTGACCACCGCAGCGCGGAGTTCCTCGCCCATGTTCGTTTGAACATCCATTTTCAAGGACTTGAGCACTTCGGCAGACAATTCTTCGGGCAGCATTTCCCTGCCGCTCCGTTCGAAGACTTTTTTCCCCTCGTTGCCACGTCCCATTCGGAGTTTGAATTCAAGGTCTCCATTTTTCGGGTCATCGATCAGGGCCCGAAGCTTGGCCTCCTGGCCC
This sequence comes from Desulfobacteraceae bacterium, assembly GCA_003599475.1. Next base: position 7,426 of record QZKK01000044.1, on the reverse strand, counting down.
ACGTGGACCTGGCCGCGTTTGTCGATCCAAAACGCCGATGGAGTGATATTCGACCCGACCTTGTTTGGAATCACCTTGGCATCGATATCATCGACGACCGCGATTGTGCTGTTGGTGGTTCCCAGATCGATACCGAAGTCGATGGTCATTCTTTGCATCTCAATTCCTCCTTTCATTGTTTTTTCTTAATGTGCGGCCCAGACGGCGCCGGTAGGGCGGTTCGGTTCAGTCCTTGTTTTTACTATCGGATCGACCACCTTTTCCATTACCGTCATTAGACTCCCGCCCAGTGGAGGCTTGTTCATCATCAACATGGTGTTGATGACCCGAAAATTCCTTCTTCTCATTATCCGGATCTACTTCACCTGCCTGAATGCCTTCTTTTTCAACCGGACCTCCGGTCTTCCCCCGTTGGCCGGCCGGATCACCGACGCCGGAATTTTCACCGAAGGACCTCTGCGGCATCGGCTCGCTATCGGCCGGATGTTCCTCCAAGGGAACGGCCACAAAGACTTCCCCCCGTTGGACGAGCCGCTCGGCAAGGTAAATAACCGGGGCGATGGTTTCCGTCACCATTTCGAAGGTCAGGCCCGAGGTCGGTTGGAACTGGATCGGCCGCATCATGCCTTCACCGCCCGGAGGGTAACGCGTCCCCGTCGGATCGAACACTTCTATTCCATTTGTCTTGAGCGAATCGATGCTGTTGTTGAGCTGATTGAGCGCCCGGCGCGTTTTGGGCTCGTCATCATCGTTATTGTGGTCATCCCAGTTCCGCTTGAAATATTTCGTTTTGAGGTACCAAAGGCAATTGCTCAATTCCAAGGCCATTTTACTCAACATGACCATGTCCCGGGCGGGTGCTTCGTCAGGCGGCGTTTCCGGTGGATCCGGAGCAGGCTTGTCGGCTTCCATATCGTTTCTTTCCAAATCCGACATGTAGGCTTCGGGCGCCTGGATTCGGAATTCCTCCGGCTGTCTGTACTGCCTATAGTTCTCCATGAAAGTCGCTGCCATATCGGAGATCGAACTTTTTATCGACTTTTTATCATTCATTTCTTCCAGTCCTTTCCGGTGAATTTCAATCCACTTGCCGTTGGGATGAACCTGCGGCGAACATGGTCAAAGCAATCCATATCCAAATCATTCCCGTGGCGAGCCAGACTCCACGATTGATCGTCATAATCAATTCACTCGCATTGGGCAGCAAGGTTATGATTTTGCCGGAGCCGAAAATTAAAGCGAATGCCGCCCCATGCAGAGCAAGGTAAGAATAGGAAATTAAGTAACCCCGTTTGGCTATTTTTTCCCACCCTAGTTTCCGCCAGTTCCGGGCCAGCTCGAGTATAAGCCACCAGGTGGCGGCTGAAGCGATCACATAATGCACGCGATTACTGAACAGGGATAGGCGGCCCATTAGAATGACAGTCGGCAAGGCTGCTAGAAAGGCGATGAACCACCTTCTTTTAAGCGGGACGTAGGTGAGTAGGACAGTGCCGAGCGCCAGGAGTCCTGTTTTGGTTAGTAATAATGCCGGAATGAAATCCGGGGGGATTTGCATCTTAAAGTAAGACAGGTATATCGTTAGCGCGGTGAAAAGCGCCCCCAGTCCATAAAGAATTGCGCCGGCGTTGGCGAATTTCGGCGCCGGTTGCATGCCTTTCTCTACGGGCGCTTTGGCCTTACGGTCGCGTTCTTTTCCGATAGCGCCTTTGACTTCTCCAAGTTTCTTTTTCAGGTTTTTTGTCGTGGGAATAGGACATTCCAACTCCTGGGCAGTGCCTTTGAGCGCATTGAGATTCCGTTGCACACCGGGATCATGGGGGTCCATCTCCTGGGCGAGCAACAGGTATTCCAGCGCCGATTCAATCCCTTTTCTTAACCTGGTTTTTTCCGCATTAAACTGGCTGTTATGCTGGGTCGAACAGGAACTGCACATAAATAATTGAATATTTTTATAAGTAAAATTAACCCAGTTGGTATAGCCAGACCTCTGGCAGCACAAACACGGCGGTTGGAATGTGGAATAGGGATCCGGTTTATTGATGAAGGTCATCATCCTCTGGTGTTCGCTCATTTCCCGTAGATTCTCCAGTATCTTCCCGATGACGCCAGTTTCGGGGTTAAAATTCCTTTGGGCGTCATTAGCCAGGTTGATGCCTTTAAGGCTCAGGGAGAAGGCCAGGCAGCGACGCATCGGCTCTTCGCCGTTTTGCGCGTTCAGAGCCAAAAGTTCACGAATGGCGCCGTCGTAATCGCCCGCCCTGGTTTTTTCGCGGATGGATTCCAGTTGAGAAGTGGTTTCCTCGGGAAGATCCCAATAGCCGGGGCTGCACCAGTCATTGCCATTTTCAATATTCTTGCGATTGGTCTCGATATCCTCGTCAATTTTGGTACGGAGCGTATCACTGGCGGCGTTTTTCCGGGCCAATTCTAGGAGATCGATTCCTTCCTTCCAATCGTTCGTTTTAATCGAAAAGGCGGTTTCTCCCTCGAGCATGGCTTCGACCGCCATATCATGCAGACTCGATCGACTGACGTTTCCCGGTCGAAGAATCGCATCCACAACTGTCAGGCAGCCTTTGATCTGTTCGGCCAACTCCCTGACATATCGATTGCCGTGCTGGGGCATCGCCGTCCAGCCGCTCTTCGCACTGTCAATTGCGGTCTTGATCCGATTGCGGATCGGCTGGAGCCCTTCACGAACCGCTTCCTCTGCGAGGCCCTCCCTGAATGCGACTTCACTGACAAGTAGAATGTGTTGCTTAGCCCGATCAGTATCGCCTCGCTCCGCGGCATTCAAAGCGATCCTGACATTGATGAGCAGAAGGGCCTTTGGCAGCGAGGCGCGTATACTCCGAGCAAAACCCGTGGTAAGTTGCAGGTCGTTCATTTCACGGATTCGTTCTCTGACCACGCTCCAGAACTCTTCACCATCAAGCACCGTATTCCACTGGGTGAAGGCCCGGCGCCAAATGTTGGCCAGGAGCTCCTGTCGTTTTTGATCAAGGCTCTTTTGAGTGAGATTCTCTTCATGGTCAAGCGCCGCCAGATGATAAAGAACGGCCAGGTTGTGACTGGCGACCTCTCCCGGACCTTTCGTTTTGGATTGTCCGGACCATATCTGTGAGGCCTTTTTCACTTCACCGGATTCTAGGGCCTTGATGGCCGGGTCGGCCGCGGCGCTTGCATTGGTGGGCCAGAACCACAAGCATTCGTCAAGCAAACGGTCCACGGGGTGGTTCAGTCGCTCCATCGCGGCCCGGATTTCGTCTTCGGTCGGCGGTGGCTTGAGGGAAAGTGGGCCGCTGCGATTATCGGAAGGGGTGACTCCCAGTTTTTCCTGCATTTGGCGGCGCTTCTGTTGCCGGTGGACGTCCTTGGAAGTGGCGTTCACAGGGAGGCCGAGCACCCGGAAAAGGTTGCGGCGGTAAATCTGCGGAGTCGCCAAAGCCAATAGTTGTTCACATTCGGAGCGGTGTTCCGTCATCTCCTCTAATCCCCTGCCTGCGGTTTTGCGTGATCCTGAACTCACACTTCGACTGGTTCGACTTTTCCCGGGCGAGGCATTCGCCCTTGGATCGTCTGTTCTATCTGTACTACTCGCCCAAAGGCGTCACGTTGCGCGGAGGGATATTATTTTTTTCTGTTCGGCGCTTTTTTAGGACGTCTCGATGCCTGTTTCAAATCGGTCATGGAAACATGCATCACCCCTTTACGCCACATTTGAAGCTGGGATCCGAACCTTTCCTGGAGATCGGGATCCTTGCTGATGGCTTCCTCGAGCAAGTCTGCCGCCAACATTAATTTGGAGGGATCCTTGGCGATCTGAATCGCTTCCTTGACGGCGCGTTCGGCTTCTCTTTTGAAGTCATGCGGAGAACGTTCGGCAATGGCGGTTTTCGAACCCCGCTTGGACTGGCTGACCGAAGCGCTTTTCGGAATGTAACCCGGATCCCATTTCTCCAGGTCATATAGCAGTTCGCCTGCGTTTGCGTACCTGTCCTTTGGAGACGCGGCCAGACAACGGTAAATAATAGATTCCAGCCCCGCATCGACATTGATATTGTAAATGCTGGGCGGACGGATGGGCCGCAGGAAGCGGTTGGCGTCTTCTATATCCCGGTCGTCAAGCATGGGGAAGGGCATTTCATCGGTCAGCAACAGGTATAAGGTGGCGCCGATAGCCCAGATATCTGCAGCGCACGAATCAACGTTTCCCAGTGATTCCGGAGGCTTGAAGCCAAGGGTTCCCTTGGCGCTGACCAGTAGGGTTAACGGGTTGACAGCCTTGGCCAGTCCGAAGTCGCTCAATCGGACCTGAAGCCCGTCGTTCCCGAACCCCACCAGGATGTTCTGCGGCTTGATGTCGCGGTGCACGATTGGGGGTGTAGAGGAATGGGCAACGGCCAGCCCCCGGCAGACCTGCTTGATGGCGCCGATTACCTGTTCAATCGGCATCAGGTCGCGACCGAATGAACGCCAGTATCGTTCCAGTGTCCCGCCCGGCATCAGGGACATGGTAAAATAACCGAATTCGCCTTTTTCCGTCTTCAGAAGGTTGGCGTCGTAGACTTCCACAATATTGGGATGCTTGATTCCGGACAGGAGAAGCGCTTCCGCCAAATCATGTTCGATTTCCTCCAAGGTGGCCCCTGATGCTTTGAAAACCTTCATCGCCTGTCTGCCCATGAAACGGTGTCTCACCCGGTAAACCTCGGCAAAAGCGCCTTCCCCCAATAACCGTTCGACTTCGTAGGTTTCTCGGACCTGTTGTCCAGGAAATAAAATAGTCATGAATCTGCTCTCTTCTTGTTCGATCCAATACTATAACGCAGCAGTTCGCGGATATTTTCCGGCAGCCATCCGAATGTCTGGCATCGCCTCGCTTCTCTTTTTATAATCGCATCATCCAGGGAAGATATCGCCCGGGATCCAATTTTCAGACCTTGTAAAATGACGACGATATAAAGCACCCGGGCAACTTCCTCAGGCAGATCGCCTTTCCCGGTTAGTGAGGCCTTGGCATAATCTTTCAGCAATTTCAGGACGCTGATCGGGGGAGCCACAAGGTTGAGCAGGTCGCCGAAGGTGTGCCGACTGCATCCGCAATCCGCCAGAAGGGATAAAATTCCTTCAGGCGAACACGAGGCGATATCGGCAAACCTTTCCAGTTCGGAAAGAAGCGGCGTCGCCAGTTGATGTTCCAGAATGGCCCTAAAATCGCCGGGGGACCATGGTGAGGCGTCCGGACGGGAGGGGTCCATGAGAACGCCAAGTATATGTCTGCCTTTTTTATGGCCGGACCGCCCCTTGTTCATTGCCTTAGTATGCTTTCCTGGATTGATTGAAATGCTTCGCCCCTGGTTTTTTCATATTGGTCTCATCTTCCCACGATTTGTCGCAAGTCCTCTATTTCGTTGTCAATTTTTTCCTTATCTCCGGTATATCTTCCGACGGTTTCACGAAGGTGTCTAATAAAACACCGTTTGGCGGTCGCTAGAAGATTTATGGCTTGACGGGGGGTCTGAATATCAAACCGCCGGACTATCTCGTTATACCCGGCAGGCTCGGAACCATTGAGCATTGGTTCGACCACCCGGAGGCGGAAAATTTCCCACAAATCGGTGCGTCCATTGGATTGTAGTTCGGATTCCATGGACTGCAGCGAGTCCCGAACGACCTGCTGGACCCATTTTTCATCAAAACAGGCGATTTCGTCTAAAGAAGCCGGGTCAGGCAAGGCGGTTTCATCCACCTCGACCTGCTTTTCATGGATTTTGCGTTCCCGGCTGAGTTTCGTGTTTACAAAATTGTTCAATGCCTTCAGGACATAGTTGCGGAATTTTCCCTTTCCCTGATTGGCATGTTGGACAAGTCTCCGGGTCAACACCTTATTCAATACAAAATCATGCAGGAGATCGTCGGCCAGTTCTTTCGGGATTCTTCGTGATTCTACAAGGAAGCTCTTCAGGGCGGGGGTATAGGCGATCAGCAGTTCTTCCATTGCTTTCATTTGGGTAAATTCGTCCGAAGCCGCCGCGCGCCCGATAAGGGACCAGCGTGTATTGGGGAATCGGGATGGTATTTTTCTATTCATTTTCCCCGACAAACCCCCTTTTGCCAGTTCGCCGCCGGATACATGGGGGCTTTTCCATTTTCCGGCAGAACCATGGGACTAGTCACTTTCGACGATGTGGCCTGACGACTCTGGTTTCATCATCTGGCGTTGGAGGTCAATAAGCCGACACCCCTGGATTCTGCCAGCGGAAGTCGCCTGAAATACCATCCCCGGCAAATAAGTAAGCGCTTCTGCCGGCAAGCCAGCTTGCCGACCTTCAGTCACGGCCTGTTCAACAGTCCGACCCGCCTCCATAGAGATAACCCATAAGGATTGAGACGATCCTGAAAGGTCGTGCTCAATCCTTATGGGTTAGCCACGGATACTTTTTCTATGCAAATATGCCAAGAGAGATTTTTCACCTTCTTCGCGTGCGTCTCCAGTTTTTTGATAGAGCTCGTCATCTAACTGATCTGAAGGGTAAAGTCTAACTTGCGCAGATATTACTTCAGGCGAATTTGGAGTCATTGCCTTTTTATAATCATTCAGAGCTTCAATGTAGCGATTAACACGTTCAAGGGTCTCTCCGATTAACTTATCAAAAGGAAGAAAACCCAAGTAAATTTTTGAACCGATAAGGACTCTCAAATTCAATTTTGATTGGTCGTATCGTTCTAATACCTTTTTGAATTTTTCAGTTCTCTTGCGATATCCATTCGATTCAGATATTCGCCATCTTTCCCATTCCGTCGTGTTTTTTATTACATTTTCCGTAAATGGTTCAATTTCATAAGGATGCATAGGCTCTCGAAGTTCCCCTGCTGCCTTAAAAACTAAATGGCTTTCTTTAACGAGATCTTTTGCAGCTGCGTATACCTCTTTACCAACAAGTTCTCGCTTCCATAATCGCAGCCCATAAATACCAATAAAAATAGTTACAAGAGCTGTAATGACCATAAGCAGATCTTTTATGAGGGCCACCCATTCTCTAATCTCCAATATCGACAAATTGGACTCCTCTTAATTCAAAGAGCTAACGGAAAGCTCACTTGATGCGGAATAGCCCAGCGAAAAAACTCGCTGGGCTATTCCGCATCAAGTGCAGCGGTTGGTTATGGCTTTTTGCTCTCACAATTTCGATTTGGTTCGGTAATTAATATTCCTTTAGAATAATCAATTGTTACGCGATGACCACGGAAAAAATCCAAACCAATTAAAGCATCTATGCCCCATGACTTTTCAAAATGTGAAACAAAAACTTTAAGATTCTTAATTTGACTTGGTAAAGATTATTCTTGCAATTACTCCGGGGATTTACTATAGGGGCATTCATGCAACGACCCCCGAAGAAAGAACCGTAAACCCAGG
>QZKK01000208.1 GCA_003599475.1 Desulfobacteraceae bacterium | reverse complement strand
GGAACAGGTCCTGGTGCTGAAATCGGATCCGATTACGTTTGCCACCGATGCGATCGGACAGTACGCGGTCATCGTCAACGCAAACGACATCGCCACTTCGGGTGCAAAACCGCGATGGCTCTTGACAACCCTTCTTTTTCCTTGCGGAACCGTGGGAGCGGAAATATGGGAAGCCATGACGGACCTTCAGGAGGTATGCAGGAAATGGGGGATTACGTTATGCGGCGGCCACACCGAGATCACCGACTCGGTAACGCGCCCGGTTGTCATCGGCATGCTGGCCGGAACCGTTTCAAAGAGGAAATTGATCGATAAGCGGAACATCCGAACCGGCGATAGGATCCTGCTCACCAAAGCGATTGCGGTCGAGGGAACCGCAATCATTGCGCGAGAGTTTGCAGACCGGCTCGAGCGCCTGGGAATGCCCGAAGCCGATATTCGGACCTGCAGGGAGTTTCTTTCTCAGATCAGCATCCTCAAGGAGGCCGAGATTGCGGCACGGTCCGAAGGGGTAAGTGCCATGCACGACATCACGGAAGGCGGAGCGGCGACCGCCTTGAAGGAGTTGAGTCATGCAGGAGCACACCGGATCCGGGTGGAGTTGGACCTCATCCCGGTATTCCCTCAAACACAAACAATTTCCCGGCTGATGGGAATCGACCCCCTGGGGCTTATCGGTTCAGGAAGCCTTCTGATCTGCTGCCGGGAAAACGGAGTCGAACCTTTGAGTGCAAAGATCCGGGAAGCGGGCGTTGCAGTAACCCCGATCGGAGAAGTGCTGGATCCCGGTAAAGGCGTCTCAGCGGTAAAGTCCGGCGAACCGGTCCCCTGGCCGACCTTCGAAGTCGATGAGATCACGCGCCTCTTCGAGTAAGGCAAAACTCGAAATCCGACTTTCGAAATTCGAAACAAATTAGAACAAATTCAAACGACCAAAACGGAAGAACGACTCGGATTCAGCCCTTTTGCGCGAATTCGGCCTGCGCCGGGATTGGGATCCGCTTACCCGGTGGGGATTGCGAATGATTTCATTTTTACCGAAAATTGCTGGTTGATTGGTGGATCCGCTTGACTTTTCGCAAGAAAACTGATTGACAGGGAAACGGGTCCGATCAGGTTTTCCGCAGCGGGCCGGTTCGATAAACCATTCAAAGGAGGCAGGCTATGAAAAGATGGGGGATCGTTAAAAAAGGCTCTACACTCATTCTTGCCCTGATTCTATCAGCCGTTCTTTCTTCGATCCAACCGATTCAAGCTGCAGACAAGTACCCGAGCAAGCCGGTTCAGTTGATCGTTCCGTGGAAGGCGGGCGGAGATACGGATGCACTCTTGCGGATCATCGCCCACTTTGCCGGCAAATACCTGGGGGAGTCGATGGTCGTGGTGAATGTGCCCGGTGTCGGGGGCACCATGGGAGCGCGGCAGGGGAAGGATGCCAAGCCGGACGGCTATACGCTGACTGCCACCCATGAATCTGTCATCAGCTCCCTGATCACCGGTGTCGCGGATTTCGATTTCAGCGCCTTCATCCCGGTTGCCAATATGGTTTCCACCCCGGAAATCGTGGCGGCGCGGAAGGATGCCCCCTGGAAAGACATGAAGGAGCTCGTCGCCGATGCCAAGAAAAATCCCGGATCCATCAAGTTCGGGTCAACGCTCGGTTCAACCAGCCATTTTTTCCCGCTTGAAATTGCAGACGCCGCCGGAATCAAGTTCAAAATCGTGGGATATGAAGGAACCGCAGACCGCCAGACTGCTCTTCTTGGGGGATTCATCGACCTGGGGGGAAGCAATCCGGCCTCCGGGAAGAAATACTTTGAAGCCAAGAGACTGAAGGGCCTCGGAATCGCCACGGAAAAACGCCACCCTCTGCTTCCCGATATGCCGACACTGAAGGAGCAGGGAATCGACGTCGTCTTTGCCGTAAACCGCGGCATCTGCGCACCGCTCAATACGCCGAAACCGATCATCGACAAGCTCGGACAGGTGTTCAAACAGGTATCCGAAGACCCTGAATACGTGCAGAAGATCGCCACCCTCGGCACCGACATCGTCTACCGCGACCCGGCGGGCTACAAGGCCTATATCGAAAAAGCCAGCACCACCTGGATGCGTCTGGCCGATCAAATCGGGCTGAAAAAGAAATAGAGCGTCGAAAAACGGGGCGCCAGGGAGGCCGACAATTGAAATCGGACCCATCCAGATCAGACCCATCTATATCGGATCAGGTCATCGGCATCTTGCTGGTCCTGTTCAGCGCCGGGATGTACTACAAGGCCGACCGCCTCCCGGAGGGGACTTTCGGCACCATGGGACCTGCCTTTTTTCCCAAAATCCTCTTCATTCTATTGGCCGTTGCAGGGGGGGTATTGACCGCCTGTGCCTACCGGAAAAAAAGAGGAAGAACCGGAGAGCAGACGGAACCGATGCACAAGAAGCCGTTTGGAACGGCTGCCAAAGAAATTGCCTCGGCCCATAAAAACGTAATCGTCTCCTTTCTGCTCTTTTTCGGTTATGTCCTGGTCATGTACTATTTCGGATATACTTTGGCCACGCTGGTCTTCATGCCGATCATGATGGGATTTCTAGGGCCACGCACACGAAGTTCGGCCGTCATCGCCGCCGCCGTGACAATCGGCGTCACGTTCGGCATCCATTTCGGATTCGAAAAGCTTTTGGATATTTTTCTGCCGTCCGGCAGTCTCTTTTGAAGGGGAACCCGCATTGCTTGAACTTTTCTCCCTCGGCATTCAGGAGGTTTTCCGCCCCTACCCGTTGATCCTTTTATTTCTGGGAACCGCTGCCGGCATCATCGTCGGCTGTCTGCCCGGGTTTACCATCACCATGGGGGTGGCTCTCGTACTCCCGCTGACCTTCGGGATGACATCCATCCAGGGGCTTACGGCAATGATCGGGGTGCTGGTCGGCGGTCTTGCCGGCGGGCAGATCTCAGGCATCCTTCTCGGCATCCCCGGCACCCCGTCTTCGGTTGCAACCGTATTCGACGGCCATCCCATGTCCAAACGCGGAGAACCGGGGACAGCCCTTGCCCTCGGAACCTGGTCTTCCTTCTTGGGAGGACTCATCAGCGCATTCGTTTTGATGTTTTTCACCCCTCCGCTTGCCGAAATGGCCCTGAAATTCGGCCCGTGGGAATTTTTCTCCCTGGTTCTTTTCGGACTGACCATCATTGCAAGCCTCTCCGGCAAGTCTCTCAACAAGGGGGTTATCTCCGGGCTCATCGGACTGGTAGCCGCCACCTTCGGCGTCGATCCCATGATCGGGATCCCGAGGTTCAGCTTCGGTCTCCACATGATGGAAGGCGGATTTTCATTCTTACCGGTTTTAATCGGACTTTTCGCATTTTCCCAGTTGATGCGGAATCTGGAAAAAAGCGAAAGCACCGAAGCGCTTGTGGTTTCCGGAAACCTTCATTTTTCCTCGCCCAAGGTCCTGAAGACCATTTTCAAGCAGCCTTTCAATCTGCTTCGGTCTTCGCTCATCGGGGTTTTCATCGGCGCACTGCCGGGAGCCGGCGGAAGCATCGCCAACATTCTCAGCTACGACCAGGCGGTGAAGGGCTCCCGCCACCCGGAAAAGTTCGGCACCGGAATCGCAGACGGCATCATCGCATCTGAGGCGGCAAACAACGCGGTAGGAGGCGGGGAACTGACCCCCACCCTGGCGCTGGGAGTGCCCGGCAGCGCGGTTTCGGCCATCATGATGGGGGCGCTCATCCTCCACGGCATCCAGCCCGGGCCGCTGCTGATCATCGAATTTCCGGATCTGGTCTACGGAATTTTCGTCGCCTTTTTCCTGGCCCATTTCTTCATGCTCGCTCTTATGCTCTACGGCATCCAGATTTTTGTCCGGCTGACCCGGATCCCCGTCTACGTGCTGATCCCGTCCATTCTGGTGCTCTGTGCGGTGGGCTCTTTTGCCATTCACAACCGCTTCTTCGATATCTGGGTGCTGCTGTTATTCGGCGGGCTCGGATACATGATGGTAAAGTACAAGTTCCCGCTCGCCCCGGCCATTCTGGGGGTGATCTTAGGCCCGCTGGCGGAGGTCAATTTCAGGCGGGCGCTGATGACCGAAGACGACCTGACACTTTTTATCACACGCCCCATATCCGCAGCCTTCCTTGTTCTTTCCGTAATCTCCCTGTTTTATCCGTTTTACCAGCAATACCGGCAGAAGCGCCGGGAGGAAAGCGAGCGCCAGAACAGGATGAGAGACTAGCGGGGGTATGTCTGCGGATTCGATTTTCGTTCTCAGCGGTTTCCGATTCGATCGAACCGATGAAATCACAACCGCCTTGCCACGAAGACACAAAGACACGAAGGAACACCAATAAATTCATTTAAATTCATTTTTCTTTGTGCCTCCCTGTCTTTGTGGCATTTTTGATAAAGTTTCTCACCTCGATCAATGCCGGAAGCGGCAGGGCCCGGCTGAATCCCGCCATGGCCATGGCGGGAAACCCCTGAACACTGAACCCTGAACGCCGAACACTTAAATCATAAAGGCCCCGCCGTTGACATCCAGAGTCACTCCGGTGACAAAGGGGGAATCCAGGAGGTAGGAAAAGGCCCGAACCACATCCTGTGTGGTGCCGAGGCGCGGAACGACCAGCTTGTTTTTCAGGGACGCACGCCTCTCTTCGGACCATTCCGGAAAAGGTCCGGCATCTTCGATGAAAGCCGGTGCGATGGCATTTACGGTAATTCCGAAGACGCCGAGCTCCCGGGCTCCGTACCGGGTCAATCCTAGCATCCCGGCTTTTGAAGCCGCATAATGGGGGCCGACGACCCCTCCCCCGCGGGCGGCGATGGATGCGATATTGATGATCCTGCCGAATTTTTTCGCCTTCATATCCGGAATGACCTGAGCGCACCAGTAGAAGGCACCGCTTAAGTTCACCCGAATCGTCTCGTCCCAATCGCTTACGGTGACCTGATCGAAGGGTTTGATCGGCATGATCCCGGCATTGTTGACCAGAACGTTTACCGGGCCGAGTCGCTCCTTGATGCGGCGGTATTGTTCGGCCGTATCGTTCGGGCTGCCGGCATCCCCCTTTAGGATCAGCAGCCGCTTCCCGGAGGAAAGCAGCGGCTCCAATTTCTTCTCCGCCGCCCGGGCATCGTCTTCACTGCTTCGATAGGTAACGGCGACCGAAGCTCCCCGGCCGGCCAGGTACTCGGCAAGACCGAGTCCGATTCCACGGGTTCCTCCTGTGACCACTGCAGTCAGCTCATCCATTTTTCCGATAGTCCTCCCGAACGGGATGGAAGATATCGAGGAGCCTGCAGTCGGTGACCGCCTGTCCGGAATGAACCGCGTGCGGAGGAACGACGAGCAAGTCTCCCGCCTTCATCATCATCGCTTTCCCGGCCAGAATGAATTTGAATTCTCCTTCGATCACATGGGCGATCTGCTCGTGCGGGTGGGAATGCGAGGAAAGCTCGTTTCCGGCTTTCGCGTCCCAAAAGGCGAGCGTCATGGTGGACGAATGAACAAAACGGGCTTTGAATCCGGGTACGACATCCCTCGGTTCGATATCGGACAAGTTCACGGGTTTCATGAATCCTCCTGCTTTTTATTGAATCCCGGATCAGATTCCATCCGCAGATTACACCGATTGACACAGATTGGATATAAACGAAAGATCAGATCATCATCCTTTTATTATCGACTTCTACGAAGCAGTCAAGTTTGAAATATCTGAACAGGGGTTAGCCTGCACGAAGCTAAAACATTTAGCGTGAGTGAATCGAGCATTGAGAGGGTCTGTGGCGATTCTTTCAGTCATCATGAATCCTCTCGTTCTTTCTTCCGGATAATCGCAACCAAAGGACCTAAATCCAATTTGAACTCCAGCGGAGGATTCCCGTTTCGCGCCAATGCTTCTCTGGCAATTTGAATGCCCACTCCGAAGTGCTGTGCATACCCTAAGTGGCGCATTGCCTCCGCCAGATTCGGATTTCGGTAATCATTGATCCCCGGCAGACCGAAGTTTTCCTTGGTCACATGCCCGTAAGGTCCGCCGGGGCTGATGACTTCGATCCGATTGCTGTACCAGTAGATGCGGACCGGAGCATTGGTTCCTTCATAACTGCGATGCATGACGGCATTGCGGACGATTTGCTGCAGCGCTGCGAGGGGATAATCCGGATAACGGCGCTCCTTGTTTCCGGATGTGATATCGACCGCTGTCATAATATGCAAATTGAGCAATTCGTCGAGCTGAGACATCATGCGAGGTAATGGCCCCTGAATGTCATGATTGCTGACCACATCGGAACTCAATTGTTCACCGGCAAGACGTAAAAAGGAAACGTAAGCCCCGGGCATGTGCCGTGAAGGTCTCTTCCCAAGAACCAAAAGTCCCAGTACGGTAGGAGTCAAAGGGGGGCCAAAATCGACAAGACGCAGCGAGGCCATCTGTTCTTCCGAAGTGCGCGAATTCCCGGCAAGCACCTCCGGGCTCACCGCAGCAGGCAGGTATACCTCTTTGAACAGTGCCTGATCCAACTCTTCTATATCCACATCCCGCAAGGGTTGAATATCCGCAGGGGCGTCATGATAACGCCGTCGCTCGGCCAGGATGCGTTCTTCCTGGGGACTTGCAATCGCACGACGCGGCCCGACTCGCACCCAAGCCGTGCCTTTAAATCGAACGGGAGGCGCGTCTGCGGGTTGGACCAGGACAACTGCCAGCTCATGTCCTTTAAGGTTGCTTTTTTGCACGATCATCGAAGGGAAAGGCAATATGTTTCCGTCTGCACGCATGGACGCAAGCTGCTGAAGCATTTGATCCGTGATGGGTCGTCTGGTTGGGAAGCCCGAATCATCGACGCCGACGAAAAGAACACCGGGCTTCTTATGGTCGGGCAGATCATTTGCAAAAGCACAGATCGCTTTGCGGATTTTATCACCGTCTGCAATCGATTCCTTTCGCTCCACTCGGTCGGACTCAAGATCGTCAAGAAGCGCAATCAATTCTTCATCTCTCATATCTCACCAACCTCCATGATCTGGTTATGTCAGATGCGCATGCCGCTCGTCTCTATTGTGCAGCGGATTGTTCGTTCAACCGTCTGGGTTCTGCTGAAGGGCCGGACCAGAAGGTTTCCGAAGAGGTCCTGAACCCCTCACCAGTTGAGGTGTTGGCGTGCCGCAATGATAAACTACGTAAAGCCAGTAGTCTTCTCGCAGGTTGCAGGCGCGCCCATTTCGTTTTGGGTGACTTCTTCATGGGATTGATCAAATGTTTTAATGTCAGCCAGATGTTACCACCGTATCATATTCCAGGGCTAAATTCGAACGAATCGGGAATTCAGATCTCATCCGAGATGATCCATTACCATTACCGGCATTCGGCATCCCAGCTTTCGGCGAGCATGGACACCGCACCCCATAACCCGCAACCCGCAATCCCGCCCCGGCAAGATAACCCGCAATCAATTTTCCGCTTGACCTTGAATCCTTTATAATGGCATGCTCCAGTTTCCTGATTAAAGCCCGGAAAAAATTCAATATAGAATGCAGTTTCCAAGTCGAAGTGAATCCGCTTTCACTTGGACACTGGAAATTGCGCATTGGAAACTGTAAATTCGTATCGCCTTGGTGGATGACCTCTGCGAAAACGGCTCCGGCGAATCCCCATTGAGACGATCGATGTTTCTTTTCTTGATTATTGGCAGCTATTATGTAACTCATACGGAATCACTTACTGGAGGGGATAGGAGACGCAAATGGACGCCATTAAGGAACGGATTTGTCGTGAAGTCGAATCGCTTTCAGAAACGCTTTTTGCCGTCAGCCGCTATCTGAAGGACAATCCTGAGACCGCCTATCAGGAGTTCAAGGCCTGCGAGCACCTTTCGAATGTTTTAACGGACCTCGGGTTCACCGTTGAAAAGGGGGTTGGAAAAGTCGAAACCGCTTTTTTGGCCAGGCCTTCGGGGAGGAAACCCACCCGGCCGTCGGTTGCTCTCCTTGCGGAATACGATGCCCTGCCCAAGATCGGACATGGCTGCGGCCACAATCTCATTGCGGCCGCCGGTGTGGGGGCTGCCGCGGCGTTGAGCCGGATTTTAGGGGATGCGGCAGGCAGTGTGGCTCTGGTGGGCACCCCGGCCGAGGAAGGAGGAGGCGGGAAAGCGCGCCTTGCCGAAGCCGGTGTTTTCAAGGAGATGGACGCGGCCATCATGTTTCATCCCGGACAACTCAATATCCCGGGCAAGGACATGCTCGGCAGGATCAAATTCAGAATGGAATTTTTCGGAAAAACGGCGCATGCGGCAAGCTCCCCCGATAAGGGGATAAACGCCCTGGATGCCATCGTTGCCGCCTACTCGGCCATAAACGCGCTGCGGCAGCATTTAAGGCCCGATGCACGCATCCACGGCGTCATCACCCACGGAGGAGACGCCCCGAACATCATCCCCGATTATACAGCCGGCCTTTTTTACGTTCGCGCGGGAAGCCGCAGCTACCGGGACGAGGTGTTCGAGCGCGTGAAGAAGTGCGCCGAAGGAGCGGCCACGGCGGTGGGGGCAACGGTAAAAATCCATGTGGAGCTCCCGACGATCGATCCCATGAACCGGAATCCCTCCCTGGAGGCGGCTGTCCGCGCCAATATGGAGCTGCTCGGCATCGCCATCGATAGCGACGACGGGCGCCGGGGCTCCTCCGACATCGGAAACCTCGGCTATTATCTGCCTGCGCTCCATCCGGTGCTCGCCATGACCGGCCACGACACGCCGAACCATACGGTGGGCTTCTGCGAGGCAACCGTCGGGCCCCGGGGGCGTGAAGCGATGATAAACGGCGCAAAGATCGTGGCCATGACCGCATACGATTTCCTGAGCTCCGAGACGCTGCGGAAAAAGGCCGCCGAAGATTTCAACCGGTCCAAATAATCTGACGAATGCTACGTTGAACGTTGAAATCGTTGAACGTTGAACGAGGACGCGCAACCTGAAACGTGCAACGTGCAACGAGCCGGCGGATCCCCTCCGGCGTTGCCGTTATGTCGCTGGAACCTGATGGGGTTCCTGAGCATAAACCAAAAAAGAATAGGAGGCAGACATGAACAAAAGCTTTTTTAAATGGTTTCTGATCGGTTTCCTCGCGTTCGGCCTCATCGCACCCTCCTTCGGCTTTTCCGCCGAAAAGCCCCTGATCATCGCCTTCGAAGGGGATGCCGCCACCCTCGATCCACACGGCCGGAACGAGACCACAACGACCACCCTGCAGCGCCATTGCTACGAGCCGTTGGTTGGTCTTGATGTCAACCTGAAGATCCAGCCCCTATTGGCGGAAAGCTGGAAACTGATCGACAATCTCACCTGGGAGTTCAAGCTCAAAAAGGGAGTCAAATTCCACAACGGCGAGCCGTTCAATGCGGCCGCCGCCAAGTTCTCTCTGGAGCGCTGCAAGACGCATCCCAAAAGCCAATATAAATACATGGTTCCGAACTATACCGAAATCGTCGCGGTCGACGACCATACGCTCCGGCTGGTGACCAAGGCACCGACCCCCGAAGCCCTCATCATGCTCGATTCGGTCGCCATGGTGCCCCCGAAGCATTTCCAGGAGTGGGATGCGAAGGACCACAGCTACCTGACCCGGACCATGGTGGGAACCGGCCCGTACAAGTTCGTTGAATATGTCAAAGACGATCATTTGAAGCTGACGGCAAACCCGGAATGGCACGGCGGCAAGGTCGACTTTCCGGAAGTGATCATCCGCGCGATCCCGGAAGACGCCACCCGGGTGGCGGCGCTTGTCTCCGGCGAAGTCGATGCGGTCTGGGGGGTTTCGATCCCGGATATCCCGAGGGTTGAAAAGAACAAGGACACCTACGTGGCCAAAGCCCCCAGCTACCGCTCCATCTATCTTATGTTCAACGTGGTTGCCGACAAAGGAGGGCCCGCCCCCGAGGGAAGCCCCGGGATTCCTGTCGGACAGCCCAACCCGTTTAAAGACTTCCGGGTCCGGAAGGCGATCGCCCATGCCGTCAACGTCAATGAGATCATCAAGTATGTCATGGAGGGAAGCGCCTATCCGGCAAGCCAGCTCATCAGCGCCAATTCGGAAGGATATCACCACAACCTCAAGCGGCCCGAATACAACCCTGAATTAGGCAAAAAACTTCTTGCCGAGGCCGGCTATCCGAAAGGATTTACCGCAGACCTCGACTGTCCCAACGACCGCTACATCAACGACGCGGCGGTTACGGAAGCGGTCGCCGCCCAGATCAATAAGAACCTCGGGCTGAATCTGCAGGTAGTGGCGACTCCTAAAGCGGTCTTTTTCCCCAAGATGGACAAAAAACAGTTCGCCATGTTCCTCGGCGGGTGGGGGACCATGTCCTATCAGGGGACTATGAACGGATACTTCCGGAAGACGCAGGGCTCCTACGGCCGCAACAACCGGGGCGGCTACTACGATCCTAAGGTCGAAACGGGCCTCGATGCGGCCAACAGCGAGATGGACCCCGAGAAGCGGGCCAAACTCCGGGACGCAGTTTCGGAGATCATTTACGGCAGCTACTATGTCATCCCGCTCTACTACCAGGAAAACGTGATGGGATTTTCCAAGCGGATCAAGGGCGGAATCGCCCGGATCGACGAGCGCCTTTTCGCATTCGACCTGAAAAGAGCGGAATGAGGTTGAAATCGTTGCACGTTGCACGTTGAAATCGTTGAACGTGTGACGTGTAACCTGCAACGTGCAACGTGTAACGTGTAACGTGTAACCTGCAACGTGTAACGTGCGATGGGTTTCTATCTTCTCAGGCGTATATACCAGGCGTTGATCGTCTTTTTCGTGGTCACTCTGATCGTATTCACGGTACTTCACCTCTCCGGAGATCCGATCGAGCTTCTGATGCCGCCGGATGCACCGCCCCCGGATGTGGAAGCGATGCGCCGCAGCCTGGGGCTCGACAAGCCCCTGATGGTGCAATACGGATTGTTTCTGAAAAATGCGATCCGTGGCAACCTCGGCGTCAGCTATCACCACGGGCAGCCGGCCTTGAAGCTCGTCTTGGAGCGGCTCCCGGCTTCTCTTGAGCTGGTGGTTACATCGATTTTCATCAGCCTGATTCTGGCCGTCCCGCTCGGAATTTTAGCATCGACCCGGAGGGGAAAAACGATCGATCGAATCTGCCTGCTCGGCTCTCTGGTCGGCATTTCCGCACCCCCCTTCTGGATCGGAATCGCTTTTATCCTGATCTTTGCAGTGCAGCTTCAATGGCTCCCCTCCTCCGGGCGGGGGACCTGGGCGCACCTGGTGCTGCCGGCCTCCTCGCTCGCCCTGTATCGGCTGGCGCTTTTCCTGAGGCTTGTCCGAGCGGGGATGCTCGATGTCATGACTCAGGACTATATTCGAACCGCGCGTGCCAAAGGGGTCAGTGAAAAACTGGTCGTCTACAAGCACGCCCTCAAGAACACTCTCATTCCGTTTGTCACCATCGCCGGCATGCAGATGGGGTCGCTTCTTGCCGGAGCCATCGTCACCGAGCGGGTTTTTGCATGGCCGGGGATGGGGCGGCTCTTTCTGGATTCCATCGGGGTGATGGACTTTCCGGTCATCATCGCCTGGGCGCTGGTGATCGCCACCATCTTCCTGACCATCAACCTGACTGTAGACATCCTCTATGTCTGGCTCGATCCACGGATTCGGCATGAAAAGTAGCATCAAAGCAGATGTGTTGCCCGCAGCAGTCCCGGAAGCTTACCAGGAGGCCTATTCTCCGCCGGTACATTCGTTTTTGGGATTTCGCTACATTCCCTCGGAGCGCCAGATCCTTCACTCGTATCTGACCAACAAGCTGGTCCTTTCCGCCTCCCTGATTTTTCTCCTGGTTGTTTTCTGCGCTGTTTTCGCCCAGTGGGTCGCACCGGTCGATCCGCTCGAACAGACCTTGCGGGCCCGCCTGAGGCCCCCCATCTGGGAGGATCGGGGCCTGGCCCCCTTTTACCTGGGCACCGACCGGCTCGGCCGGGATGTCTTGAGCAACATCATCTTCGGGCTGCGGATCTCGCTGATGGTCGGCATCCTGAGTGTAGGGCTTTCGCTCATGATCGGGTTGACCCTGGGGCTTACAGCCGGCTATGCGCGGGGATTCTGGGAGTCGTTCATCATGCGGGCGGTGGACGTTCAGCTATCGCTTCCGCTGATCATGGTGGCGCTTTGCTTTATGGTCATCTTCGGGCAGGGGCTGGGAAACATGATCATCGTAATCGCGATCACCGGGTGGGCCGAGTACGCCAGGACCGTGCGCGGTACGGTCCTTTCCATCCGGGAGAAGGAATATGTCGAAGCCGCCCACGCGCTGGGCTTCGGACCCGGCACGATCATGGTCAAGTACCTGCTGATCAATGCAATCACCCCGATTCTGGTGCTTACGGCGGTGCAGGTGCCGAGGGTCATCATCCTGGAGGCCACCTTGAGCTTTCTGGGGGTCGGGGTTCCGATATCGACGCCGTCCATCGGAATGGCGATTGCGAGAGGGTATGAAGTTCTTTTTTCGGGAAGATGGTGGGCTTCCATTTTCCCGGGGCTTGCGCTGATGCTTTTGGTCGGATGCATCAATGTGCTTGCGGATTGGCTGAGGGACGCGCTGGAGCCCCGGTCCAGGGATCAGGTGTAGCCGTGGAACGACTGCTGACCATCGAAGATCTCAGGCTCTACTTCCATATGCTGGTCGGCACCGTCCGGGCTGTGGAC
>QZKK01000110.1 GCA_003599475.1 Desulfobacteraceae bacterium | reverse complement strand
CAGGTGATCCAATGGAATGTCCAGAGCTTTTTTTGTATTTCTGTGATTTTTTTCCGACAAGGCAGTCGGAAACCATTAACAAACTGGTAATGCTCCCGTTGGAATCCACGCCAATGTCGAACCAGTTGCCGGTGAACCGGTAATCCAGAAGCACCATCCAAACTCGTTCCGGGACACTTCCCTGCTAGAGCATCTAAAAAGGAAGAACGTAACCCATGTAGCTATCGCTGGCATGATGACCCACATGTGTGTCGATGCAACCACTCGTGCCGCATTCGACCATGGTTTTCAGTGCACAGTTTTGCACGACGCATGTGCAACCAGAACCCTCTCTTTTAATAGCGACATAGTTCCCGCTAGGCAAGTCCAGGCAGCTTTTCTGGCGGCGTTAGCAGCGGTGTACGCAAAGGTAATCAGCACAGATGATTTCATCGCAGGTTTGGGATAGAAGCGAAATTCTCATGGAGGAATTTTCGGAGCATATGGGAATCACCCAATACCGGCTGGATCAAGCTGATTTACACTGAAGTTAAGTTACAACACGGCGTTCACCCCAGACGGCTAATACCAGGGCGTTTTTCAGCATCAGTGCATTTTCAACTTTTGAGATTTCAGGAGGGCTTCGCCTTATAGCCCGCCGCTGATTTGCTCAATGGGTAGCATAGGCAAGCAAAATTTACCTTGACATGCACCCGCAGGCCGGGGCCGCTAGCCTCGGCGCTGGAGCAGCTCGATACTCACGCCGTCAGGGGCTTCGATGAATGCCAGTCGGAGGCTCGGGCTGAAGTCTACCGGTCCTCGGGTAAAGACCACCCCTTTTGACTTGAGGTTGTCGCAGAACCCGTCGAAATCACCCTGCACGTGGAATCCGAAATGATCCGCGCCCCAGGTCAGGCCCTGCTTGCCGGTCGCCCGCTCCCCGGGCCTCTCACCGCGGACGATGAGCACGGCGCCTTCAAAGGTCACGTAAATCTGCGGGGCGCCGCCGACTTCGCCGCTGCCGGTGATCTTCCCTCCCAGCTTATCAACGTACCAGGATGCGGTCGCGTTCGGGTCCGTGCTGACGAGATGGACATGGTCGAAAACGATCGTCGCTTTGCTCATAACGGTTTTTCCTTTCTGAAAAATGTCATTTACCCCTGCTGACTTGGTTTCTTCCCCGAACCGGTCCGGTTCAGGGTACGGGAAAAGGACCGCATGCAAAGTCCATGCAGTCTCATCGCCCGCATCATATCAGCCGCGGCTCGAATTTCAACCGGATTATTGGCAAGCGGGTGAAAGCTCTTGCCCAAATTCTTCAGGCTTTCGCCTATGGTGATAATAAGAGTCGCGATTCCGTTCAGCCTCTCGATGCCGGCGGGAGAATCGCCGAGCATAAAATGGAACGAGCTTTCAAGCCCCTCGGTAGCGGGTGCCGAAATCACTTCATTGCTTCTTTCTTTAAATCCTGCGGCATCTTTTCGATGGCATAACGAAGTGCGGTCCGGGGCATTTGTCTTTTATTTTTCACCACATAATCGAAGACCTCCTTCTGGTGCGCCTGACTCGCCGCCTTGAGCATCCAGCCGTAACCTTTCCGCACCAGATCGTCTTCATCCTTCAGCAGCATGTCAGCGATTTCGAAAATATCCGGGAGAAACTTTCCCCGCCTTGCCGGAACGATCAACGACACCGCGGCTCCGCGCCTCATCCATCGGTTTTTCGATTTCGTCCACCCCTTGAGCTTCTCGATGAATTGCGGGTACTGATCGACGAACGCACCGATCGCATGATTGCAGAGCGTATCGCATTTTGCCCAGTTGTTGATGTATGAATTCATCCATCCTTCAAATGTCTGGAAATCGTCTGGCTGATACTGTCTGCGCAAACCGTGCGCCCATTCGCAGGCAATCCATGCCTCCTCGTTGTAGTCGGATTGGAAAAGCGCTTCACACAACGCAAATACATCCTGCCTGCTTCTCCCTTTCAGTGTCTTAAAATGGTTTTTGGCAATCTTTGCTACAACCGCGGTTTTCACGCCGTAAAAGGTGACTTTCTCTTTGAAAAACCGCTCTCCGCTCGCCGCCATGCCGGGATCGATGTGCTGCTTGAGTTCTCGGCGAATGCACATGAGGATGTCATCGGTCATCTTAAATTCCTCTGATCGATTGAAACTGATTTTTGATGAACCCGTAAAAAGGCCCAAAACACGTCACTCCGGCCCCGCATCGAGTGCGGGATAAACTGCAGCCGGAGTCCAGAACTTATTGAAAACACTGGATTCCGGCTTTCGCCGGAATGACGATATAAGCAGTTCTCGAGTTTTTACGAGAACGACATTTTTCTACTTGCTTAAAAATGCCCGTGTTAATCTGAACCCATCTGATTCGTCCAAACTATTTACCGGCTTGATTTGCAGCGGACACCAGACAACAAATCACTAAGCGGGTTCGTTATTGCCGAGGAGGTTTTCGACAATTTTTATCACGATGATGGTAACGTCATCTTCAGGCCTTTCTGCCCCTTGAAATCGATTCACCGCATCGATTATCGCGTTCATGATCCGGTCTGCACTTTCTGCCGCATGATTTCGAATCACATCGTATACGGCCCCTTTACCGAACATTTTTCCACTCGGATTGCGGGCTTCCCAGATACCGTCGGTTCCGAGAAGAATGATCTGTCCCTGAGCAATACCGGTTCGTTCATTCTCCTCATACTGCCATTTCTCATCGATGCCGACGGCAATACCGCTGCCCCTCAATTGCTCGAATACATCGGCCGCTGGATCGTAAAGGATGGCCGGATCGTGCCCCGCACGGACCCACCGCAACTGATCCTTTTGCCGGTCGATCGTCATATAAATGAGCGTCATGAATTGGCCGGATCGGCTGACATCCAAGCTCATTTGACGATTGATGTCTGACATGATTTCAGCGATTTTACCGGGCTGTGTAGAACGCTGCCGGATGAGCGCTCTTGCCGAGGCCATCAATAGTGCCGAAGGCACGCCATGGTCTGCCACGTCTCCGATGATCACACTGATGCAGCCGGGATTTTCAAAATTCAGATAATCAAAATAGTCCCCTCCGGTCTCGTCGCAATAGATGCTTGTGCCGGCAATATCTAATCCCGCTACCCTGGGCGTGATCTGTGGTAGAAGCCTTTGCTGGACTTCGGTGGCAAAATGGAGGGAACGATGGATTCGGAGTTGATCTTCAAGCTTCGGAATCATTTCATTGAATGCATCGACCACCTGATCCCTTTCATCTCCGGTATGCAGGTTGATGCGAACCGAGAAATCTCCTCTCGAGAGCCGATCGGCGGCTTGGGAAATCTCCATCATCGGTCGAGTGATCCGGTTCGATATGATCAATGCCGCAGCGATTACGACAATGAGCACCACCGCTGCATCTATCGCGGCCAAAATACGTTGCTCCCGGATAATCATATCGACGCTTTCGGCTGCCTGTCCGGGAAGGGTCATGACCACCGATTTCGGGACTGCCAGGATAAAATGGGTGTCTTCGGATATGGGGGAATAGGCCCAGAAGGATTCGATCCCATTATAGGGCATGTCGACGTAGCCGGACTTTTTTTCTTTCAGATCCTCGATGACCGTCAGCAGTTTGTCTGGGTTCTCTGCGGTGAGCCATTCGAATTCGACCAGACTCTTCCATGAGCCTGCCTTGTCCTGGTAGTCTTTTTGGGCCAAGATGCGTAACCCTTGTTTCTGCGTCTCGGGATGGGGTGCCATTGCCACAAATATCACGTTCATCTTCGAGGACCATAGCGCCAAAAGCTCGCTTTCCTGCAAAACATCCGTCATCAATACGTCCAATGCGGCGACACCGATCATGGATCCGTCCGGGCCGTATATTCTCCGGCATGCCGTCAGGATGACGCGTTCTGAAGTGGCATCGACGATAGGCGGCACCCACCCCGTTCGATCCTTGGCCCCTTGGTACCATGAGCGCACTCTCGGGTCATATGAGGCCGGATAACCGCCATGGCCGGGGTAGGATAGATGGATGCCGCTTTCAAGGCTGACATACATCCAATAGACTAAATTCTTGAATTCCGGGAAAATGTTCCTGAACGTAGGCGTCAGACGAACCAGTCGAGCCATATCTCCCTTTACCGCTTCCTGAGATATCCCCGGCGCCAGATAAAAAACCGGATGATTCATGCTGATCGATGCCGGTTCGAGAAGGCCTTCTTTTTTTTTCTTGAGGTATCTTGACGAAGGTGCAAAATCCGCCGGTGCTCTTGACGCATTGTCATAATCTTCGGAAAGATACATCTTTCCGGGTATTCCAGGAGAGTCCTCTGCAAGTATGCGCTCGGCTTCATAGGCCAGAGAAGAGAGGGCATACTCAAGGGATTGCTTCGAAAGCTTTACCATCTTTGCTGAATTTTCCGAGGTCTGCAGCAGCGACTCACAGGCCAGTGTTGCCAAAGTGCTGGTTGTCTTTTCGTGGACAGCCCGGCCCAGCTTACGGATACCCCGCCTCCCGAAATCGGCAATGGCCAACAGCGGAACCAGACTGAATATCAGCAGGATTATGAAAAGCTTCATCCGAATCTTCATCGGGCTAACTTCCTAAAGGAAAAAAAGCCGAATTGCGATCATAAAACCGCGATCGGATAAAGATACTATGGATGAAGGATATAGTCGATGGATCGGATCTGGCGCCAGTTCCCACATTCAAGTTTTTCAGCCGCAGATACACGCAGATTATAATGGCAAAGAGCAGAGGGCATAGAGCGGGGCGGCTGACACCTGACACCTGGAAGAGCGGGCATAATTTTCTTCTCACTGGAGCTTTATGGATGACCGCGTTCCGAAATACCTGTACAAGTGACAGAATCCGAGGATTCGTACAGACTTTAAATGCCGATGCGACTCACCTCGGCTTCTGAAGTATTTACCGTCGATCTCCTGATGCTTACTTCAACGGTACCGGCTATCTCCCGCTTTCGGTGCTTTCCAAACATTCTATAGATCAACACATAAAAAAGAGGCGCAAATATCGTCGCCAGGACGGTCGAGGTCACCACTCCGCCAACCACCGCGGTCCCTATGGCATTTTGGGCACCGGCGCCCGCTCCGGTGGCAAGCGCCATCGGAAGGACCCCGAAACCGAAGGCCATCGAAGTCATGATGATGGGCCGCAGCCTCAGCTTGGAGGCTTCCAGTGTCGCCTCGACCAGCCCGGCTCCTTCATCCACCCGGGCTCTTGCGAACTGGACGATCAGGATGGCGTTCTTGGTGGTCAACCCGAGGGTGGTCAAAAGCCCGATCTGGAAATAGACGTCGTTGGGCAGTCCCCGCAGGGAAGAACTGATCACCCCGCCGATTGCACCCAGGGGAAGCGCCATCAGAATCGAGATGGGAATGGGCCAGCTTTCATAGAGAGCTGCCAGGCAAAGAAAAATCACCAGAATGGAAAAGGCATAGAGCGGCCCCGTCTGGCCGCCGGCCATCCGTTCCTGGAAGGAGAGACCGTTCCAGTCAAACCCGACTCCCTGGGGCAGCTTTGAAACGAACTCCTCCATCGCCTGCATGGCCTCGCCGGAACTCCTTCCCTGTGCGGTCTCGCCCAGGATGTTGATGGATGGAAAGCCGTTGAAGCGCTCCAGCTTGGGAGAGCCGGAAGTCCAGCGGCCGCCGGAGGCAAAGGAATAAAACGGCACCATCTTGCCTGCGGCGTTGCGTACGTAGAGCTTTTTCAGGTCGGTTGGCAGCATGCGGTAGGGGGCGTCGGCCTGAACAAACACCCGCTTGATCCGGCCGCCCTGGATGAAGTCGTTGACATAGGCGCTGCCGAAGGCCGCCGATATGGTGTTGTGAATCGAGGTGATCGGCACTCCCAATGCGCCGGCCTTTTCCCAATCCACGTCGATCCGGTATTGGGATACATCTTCCAGGCCGTTGGGCCGGACCTTGGTCAAGACCGGGTCCTTGGCCGCCAGGCCGAGGAGCTCATTTCGGGCCGCCATCAGCCCGGCATGACCCATCCCGCCGCGGTCCAGCAACTGAAAGTCGAAACCCTTGGCCGAACCCAGCTCGATGACGGCCGGCGGTGCAAATGCAAACACCATGGCATTGCGGATCTTGGAAAATTCCTTCATGGCCCTGCCGGCCACGGCGCCCACTTTCAAATCCGGCCGGTCGCGCAGCTCCCAGTCCTTGAGCTGGACAAATGCCATGCCCGAGTTCTGTCCCCGGTTGGAGAAGCCGGAGCCGGCAATCGACATGACAACTTCGACGGCGTCTTTTTCGTGTTCCAAAAAGTAGTCGCGCACGTTTTGCATGACCGCTTTGGTCTGCTCTAAGGTGGAATTGGCCGGGAGGATCGCCTGCACCATCATCATCCCCTGGTCTTCATCCGGGAGATAGGCGGTGGGCATCCGCTTGAAAAGGAATCCCATCGCGACAACGATCAGCAGAAAAATCAGAACGTAACGGGTTTTGTGGGCGATCGAACGGCCCACCAGTTTCACATAAGCGTCCCGGGTGTGCATGAAGACGCGGTCAAACCACCTGAAGAAGGGGCGCAGGAAAAAGACCGCCTTGTCGGCCGGTGCATGTCCTCTGGTCACCGGCTTGAGAAGGGAAGCGCACAAGACCGGGGTCAGGATCAGGGCCACCACTACCGAAAGGAGCATGGAGGCGATGATGGTCACGGAAAACTGCCGGTAGATCACGCCGGTGGAACCGGCGAAAAACGCCATGGGACCGAAGACCGCGGAGAGCACCAGCCCGATGCCGATGAGTGCGCTGGTGATCTGGTCCATCGACTTGGCGGTGGCCTCCCTGGGCGAAAGTCCTTCCTCGCTCATGATCCGCTCCACGTTTTCCACCACCACGATGGCGTCGTCCACCAGAAGACCGATGGCCAGCACCATGGCGAACATGGTGAGCATGTTGATGGAAAAGCCGAAAAGCCCCAGCACGGCAAAGGTCCCCAGGAGCACCACCGGGACTGCAATGGTGGGGATCAGGGTCGCCCGCATGTTTCCCATGAAAAGATACATCACAAGAAAGACCAGCAGGATCGCCTCGAAAAGGGTCTTGACCACTTCATCGATGGCCACGCGGACAAAGGGGGTGGTGTCGTAGGGATAGACGACCTTTAATCCCGGCGGGAAAAAAGGACTTATTTCTTTCACCTTGGCCCGGATGGCATCGGCGGTCGCCAGGGCGTTGGCGCCGGCGGCCTGCCGGATGGCGAGCGCTGTGGAAGGCATGTTATTGTAGCGGACTTCGACATCGGAGGATTCGGCCCCCAGTTCCGTCCGCCCCACGTCCCGGATCCGCACGATGGATCCATCCGGGTTTGTGCGCAGGGGGATTGCGGCAAACTCCGCGGGCGTCCTGAGCAGGTTCTGGACCACGATCGATGCGTTCAGCCGCTGATCGGGCGCAGCCGGCGCTCCGCCGAACTGACCTGCGGATACCTCCACGTTATAGGCCTTAAGTGCGGTGATCACATCCTGGACGGTCATCCCGAAGTTGGTCAGCTTGTCGGGGTTCAGCCAGACGCGCATGGCATACTGGCTGCCGAAGACCTCCACCTCGCCGACCCCCGGCACCCGCGAAAGCACCTTTTCCAGACTGGATTGGGCATAGTCCTGCAAGTCGTTCAAATCCATGCTGGCGTCTTCCGATATCAGACCGGCGATCAGCAGGTAGTTGCGGGTGCTCTTGCTCACCTTGACTCCCTGGCGCTGCACCACCTCGGGAAGACTCGCCATGGCAAGCTGGAGCTTGTTCTGCACCTGGGACCAGGCAAGATCCGGATCGGTCCCCGGAGCAAAGGTCAGCTCGACGCGGGAAGCGCCGGACGAATCGCTGGTGGCGGAGAGATAGAGCATCTTGTCGAAGCCGGTCATCTTCTGCTCGATGAGCTGGGTTACGCTGTTTTCAACCGTCTCGGCAGATCCTCCCGGATAAAAGGCGGTAATTGCAATGGACGGCGGCGCGATGGGAGGATACTGGGAGATAGGCAGTTGATAGATCGCCAGAAGCCCCGCCACCATCAGGATGATGGCGATCACCCAGGCAAAGACCGGACGATCCAGGAAAAATTTCGATAACATCGATGCGCCTCCGTCAGTTCGATTTCGGGGCCGGTCCGGCCTTTTTTGGGGATTCCGATTCGTTCTTTTTTCGGCTGTCATAGGGAATCGCCTTTACGGCTGCTCCTGTGCGTGCTTTCTGCATCCCTTCGGCGATCACGCGATCGCCGGGTGCAAGCCCTGCAATGACGAACCATTGGTCTCCGATCGCGCGATCGAGCGTGAGTTTCCGCTGCCGGACCTTATCTTCGGCATCTACGATGAAGGCCGTGGGATTTCCCTTGGGATCGCGTGAGACCGCCTGCTGGGGAATCAGAATCGCCTGCTCGCTGATGCCTTCTTTCACCTCGGTCCGGACGAACATGCCCGGAAGGAGAATCCCCTTCGGGTTGGGAAAGACCATCCTCAGGATCACCGATCCGGTAGTCGGATCGACCGAAACATCCAGAAATTGAAGCGTGCCCTCCAGAGGATACGTCGTACCGCTTTCGAGCATGAGGCGGGCTGTGTTCAGGTTCGATCCATTGCGGGTAATCCGGCCTTCCTCCAGACGGTGCTGCAATCGCAGGACTTCGGTGGTGGCTTGAGGCACATCGACGTAGATGGGATCGAGTTGCTGGATCGTTGCCAGAGCGACAGGCTGGTACGCGGTAACGATCGCACCTTCGGTCGCATAGGATTTGCCGATCCGGCCGGATATCGGGGCCGTGATTCGGGTGTAACCCAGATTGATCCGGGCGGTCTGGAGTGCGGCGTTCGCCTGCAGAATGGCAGCCTCGGCCATGCCGATCGCTTCCCGGCTGCTTTTCACCGCGGCTTCGGCGGCCTGGAGCGTGGCCTCGGCCACATCGGCATCGGTTGCGGCCTGGTCACGCTGGCTGGCGGAGGCAACCCTGTTCTTGAACAGCTCTTCGGTTCGCCGGAGGTTCTTCCGGGCAAGCCCCAAGACCGCCCGCTGCTGGTTGGCATTGGCGATCCTTGTGTCCACCGTGGCCCGTGCCTGGTCGGCAGCCTTCTCCGAGGCAGCAAGGTTTGCGGCTGCACTGTCGACCGCCGCCTGAAAAGGAGCAGGGTCGATCTGATAGAGCACCTGCCCGGCCTCAACATCGGAACCTTCCACAAACAGCCGTTTCTGGATCAGCCCGTTGATCTGGGGACGGATTTCGGCAACCCGGTATGAGGATGTGCGGCCCGGCAATTCGGTGGAAAGCAGGACCGGCTGCGGCACGATCGTTACAACAGCGACTTCAGGGAGTCTTTCCTGCGACGGCTTGCTGTCCGCATTCTGGGGTTTGCATCCGGCCATGAATGCTGAAAGAATCCCGGCGATGGCAATGAACTTCATCTTATAACCGATTGTCATGGAAAACCTCTGTTCTTTTATTCGCTCCTGCCCCTTGTTTGATTGCGAGCCTGGTTTCGCAGGTCCAGAACGAATGATTGATTTGGCCGTATTCGGAAAAAGCGGCAGACAATTGCAGTCCCAGGCGGCTTTTTCCCTTTGGCGGAACCCCCGCCCCCCAATGGATCAATATTCCCATGTCGGTGTCGATGCCGGCATTTCGCAAAAGGGTGACTTCCTCAAGACCGTTTTCCCTTTCGGGTGAGGTGAGTCCGTGAAATGCTGCAACCGCCGCAACGCAGTCCCTGTGAGAGTAAGCGCGTAAATGGATAAGTTCAATCCAGTCCATGTTGGGCCTCTTACGTTTGAGTAATTTTAGAAAAGACTGTCTCCCAGGTGAGCCAAAATCGTGCCAATCATATATAGGTAAACATATCGGTATTTTAAAGATTCATGCGAGCACCAGTTGCTATATTTAACAGTTTTGACTTTCATATTTAACAGAAAAACATTATGATCTTCCAAATACAGCAGTTTCTGAAATCAGAAATCAGAAGTCAGAAATCAGAGGTCGGAAGTCGGAGCTCAGAAGTCGGACTCCGCTTTGAAGCTTCACACAAGCCCAGCCGTGCCGCTTTCGGCATTTGATCGAACCAGAAACTGCAGAGAAGAACGCTGAGCGCTGAACACTGAACACTTTGAAGTTTCATATAAGTTGAGGGGCTAAACGACGGATGCAAACCGAAGAAACTGTCATCGACGAGAACGAGTTCTTTCGCGAGGCAACCCTGCGGATTTCAAGCAGCCTCACCATCGAAACGGCGATGCGTCGCTGCATGGACTATTTGAATGGATATATGCCTGTTTCCGGCATGTATTTCATCCTCTATGATCCGGAATTAAATATCGGTAAAATCCTTGCCGCCATCTGGCCGCCGAACATGAGAAAGCCGGAAGAAACGGTTCCACTGCCAAAAGAATACTGGCATCACTTCAAGGAAGATTGGGCGAGAGATTCAAGTGTTAGAATCATCAACGACATTGAATTGGAGGCGCCGCATACACGGAAAGCCCTGTCCATTGTTTTCCCGCCCGACACTTCTCACATCCATATGGATCTGGAGCTGGAAAATAAACGACTCGGCGGTTTGGGCCTGTTCACGGAGGGAAAGAATCGTTATAGCCGTTTGCAAGCCCGGCTGACCGCTCTTCTGCATGAACCGTTTACCATCGCCATATCAAACATCCTGCAGCACCAGGAGATCTTAAGGCTCAAGGACATGCTGGCAGACGACAATCGCTACCTGCACCAGCAGATGTATCAGATGACGGGAGATACGATTATCGGCGCCGATTTCGGACTCCGGGGCGTCATGGAGATGGTCCGGCAGGTGGCTCCGTTAAACAGCCCGGTACTTCTCATGGGAGAGACCGGTGCGGGAAAGGAAGTCATTGCCAATGCGATTCACGTTGCCTCGCAGCGTAAAAACAGCCCCTATGTCACGGTAAACTGCGGCGCCATTCCTGAGAGTCTGATCGACAGCGAACTGTTCGGACACGAGAAGGGCGCCTTTACCGGCGCCGTCTCCAGAAAACGGGGACGCTTCGAACGGGCGCACAGCGGGACGATTTTCCTGGATGAAATCGGCGAGCTGCCGCCTGCCGCCCAGGTCCGGTTGCTGAGGGTGCTGCAGCAACACGAAATCGAACGGGTCGGCGGAACCGAACCCATCCCTGTGGATGTGCGCATCATCAGCGCGACGCATCAGAACCTTCCGGAAATGGTGAGCAAGGGAACATTTCGAGAAGACCTGTGGTTCCGTCTCAATGTCTTTCCGATCATGATACCGCCGCTGCGCCAGAGGAGCGAAGATATCCCGGCCCTGGTGAATCATTTTATCGAAAAAAAGTCCAAAGAGCTGAAAATAAGCGAGCGGCCGGTGCTGGAGCCGGAAGCTCTGGAGCAGCTCCAGGGATACCATTGGCCGGGGAACGTCCGCGAGCTCGAAAATCTGGTCGAACGCGCGCTGATTCTGAATCAAATCACGAACAGCAAAGGCCTGCTGAGATTTGAGCCCCTTTCAGGTGAGCCGGACTTTCAAAAAAACGGAATTGCAGGAAAAACGGACACGGGCATTCTTCCTTTAGAGGACATGATTGCAGGCTATATCCGAAAGACCCTGACACATACAGGCGGAAAGATAGAGGGGGAAAAGGGCGCCGCCCGATTGCTGGGGCTGCACCCGAGCACCCTTCGCGGGCGGATGAAAAAGCTGGGGGTTCCCTATGGCAGAAGAGCGCGCCGGGAGCAGATGCAAGAAGATCATTCAACGAAACGATAACCATTTCCGTGGAAGGATCTCACCCCTTCTCTGTTGTCACCCCGACGATGCCGGGCGATCATCGGAACCGGATAGCCGCGGAGCGGTGCCGCGTGTCAAAATGGTGCCGGGCAATCATTTTTCCTGGATTCCGGCTTCCGCCGGAATGACGGTGTGGGCAATTACTGATGACGCTCATTGTTAAAAAACGAATCGGTTCGAGAGCAGGGAGCCGGTTCGGCTCCCTGCTCTCTGCAAGGGCTCTACCTAGTGCACCTGCTTGTATACATCCCGGTAGTCGGCATACAGCTCGCGCACCTTTTTTCTCAGGTTCTTTATTTTTTTGGAATCCTCCTGGCTGGCCCAGCGCGGTTCACTGATGGTAAACAGGGCGTTGCTGATATCGTCGATATAGTGCTCGGTGGCTTCGCACCATTCGTCGGTGCAGGTGCCGGCCATCTCTCCTGCTTGCCGGATATCCTCTTCCAGCAATACCAGCGATTTTTCAAGTGCATCGAGATACGTTCGCCACGACTCAACGATTTCTCCCTGAATTTGATCTTTCGGCATTGCCATAGGAAAACCTCCTTTTTGATTTGAATCCTTCGTCGAACTGGGATTCCGTAATTCGAAACACGCCGGGCTATGAGATCAAGCCCAAGGCCTCATGCACTCTTTTCAGCATCTTCGAAGACCGCCGACCGGCTTCTTCAGCGCCCTTTTCCAATATGGCGTTCAGCTCCTTCGGGTTTGCTGCAGATCGACCCAGTTTTTCAGCGCACCGATGTAGTTTCCGATCATCAGCTCCCCGGTCGGCTGGATGCCGCTGAGGAGCACGGGTTTTCCCCTTTTTTCAGTCATACGGGTCAAAGGTTGAGAGCCGTCAACGATCCATCCGGTCGTTTCATTCCTCTATATCGCTGTGGGGGGCATGTGAAAACCCGATCACTTTCTCCGGCCGCACGATCAGTTTTCTTTCGACCTGGGGTGGATGAACCGCCTCTTTCATATATTCACCACGCAACCCCACGGTGTTCCCCGCTCGCGCGGGGATAGAT
>QZKK01000123.1 GCA_003599475.1 Desulfobacteraceae bacterium | reverse complement strand
GCGCCAGCGCGATGATGCCGGCGGTCACAGCATAGGCCGAACCGATGAGAAAGAGGCTGAAAAGCAGCCCGGAAACAAAGGGAGTTGCCGGAATCTTTCGGAAACGAGGCTCCAGACAGGATGCGGCCCTCCCCATCCATCGGATCGGGTGCGGAAGCGTTTCCGGATCCCCCGCCATCAGATCGAGGAGAAACGCGGCGGGAAGAACGTACCAGGGATCAAATGCCACCGGATGGCTCGCTTTCCGATGCTCCGGTCTCGAATGCTTCCATCAGGCATTCGACGAGCCGTTCATTGACATCTTTGGATTTCAAGGAAATCCGGATGAACCGGTTCGATAATCCAATAAAATTCGAACAGTTGCGGATGAGGATTTTTCTCCGGCAAAGAAAATCGAAGATGCTTTCGGCCGTATGCTTCCCGTTCAATCGGCCCAGAAGATAGGAGGTGGCGCTCGGATAGAAGCGGATAAACGGGGACGATCCGAAACGATCGAGCAGAAAACTCCGTTGAGCCGCGAGATAGCTGCGGGACCGTTCGATAAAGGCCTCGATCTCATCGGTTCGTGCCGCCAGGTATTCGACGGCAAGCTGGGACAGGCTGTTGACACTCCAGGGAAGAGCGTACCGGAGCTGCAGATGCATCAGGCTGTCGGGTGCGATCAGGAAACCGATTCGAAGCCCGGGGATCCGGAAGAACTTCGACATGGAATAGAGAACGATCACGTTTGGAAGGCGCTCGGGAATCAGGCTTTCTTTTTCCCACCGATCGACGAAGGGAAGGTAGGACTCATCGACGATGAAGCGGGTCTTCGGAAAAGCGCGGATGAGGGCAATCAGATCCTGCCGGGGGGTTAGAACCCCGGTCGGATTGTTCGGATTGCAGAAAAAGACCGTATCGAAACCTTTCTTCCGGCCGATCTCGGAAAAATCCGGCTGGAAGGCGCGGTCTTCCCGGCACAGGTAAAAATCGAAAGGGATGCCGTGCATCGCACAGGCATCCGCATAATCGGAATAGGCCGGGCCCACGATGAGCACTCCCCGGGGCTGAAGCGCAAGAGGCAGGGAATAGATGAACTGGGTGGTGCCGTTTCCGGCCAGTACGTTTTTCGGTTCTATCCCCCAACCGGCTGCAAAAACCTTCACCGCCGTAAAGGCATCGACCTCGGGCAGCCTGTCGATTTTCTCCAGGTTTTCCCGGAGAAAATCGATCAGCCCTTCCGGCGGGCCGAGCGGGTTCATGTTGCTGCTCATGTCCACGATATCGGCTGTACGGCATCCGATCGTTTCCGCCAGTTCGTAGATATTGCCTCCGTGTCCGCGAATCATCATACCTCTCCCAGGGAAGAAAGAAGAAAAAGCAGGGCTTCGATTCCTTCCGTCATGGCCCCCAGCATGTCTCCTGTGATGCAGCCGAGTCTTTTTTGATAATAGAAAAGGATCGTTGCCGAAAGGAAAAGAAAGCAAAGGTTCAACAAGACCGCCTTCCACCCCAGCAGTAGCGAAAGCAAAACGGGCAGAAGAATTACCATCAAAACGGTCGGTTTCATCGCGTCTGCGAAGAACCCGGATCCCAGGCCTGCATCCGATCTTCCATAGCGCAGGAACCGGATCCCAAGGATCATCCCGGCCCTGGCGTATGCAGGAACGACGAGGAGCAGCAGGCTCCGATCCGAGGAAAGGCTCCCGATTCCGGCCCACTTCAGCAGCAGAACACAAACGATGGCGACAACTCCCATCGCCCCGATTCTGCTGTCTTTCATGATGACCAGGGCTTTTTCCCTGGGATGATGGCCGAACAGTCCGTCTGCGGTGTCTCCCAACCCGTCCAGATGAAAGGCGCCGGTGAGCGCAGCCAGCAGCACCACATCGAGCAGGGATGCGACGGGAAGGGGCCAGAGATTCAAGAAAATCCGGTCGCATCCGGCAAGAATCCCTCCGAGAAGCAGTCCGACAACGGGGAAATAGGGAATCATCTTTTCCGGATCGAACCTGTCCGGGCGGCCCGCGGGGAGTATCGTAAGGAATCCGACGGCGGCCATCAGATTTTTCATCGGTCGCGCTTTCCCCTTTCCCCGCGTTCTTCCCCTTTGATGGGGACCGGGATCCCGGCCGCCACCCAGACGACGCGGTCCGAAGCCGCCGCAATCCTCTGGTTGGCGCCTCCGACGACATCCCGGAACTGCCGCGCCAGGGCGTTTTCCGGAACGACTCCGCCTCCGACTTCGTTTGTCACCAGGATGACCGGACACCTCGAATCCTGCACGGATTCGATCAGCTTTTCCACGCGGGAGGCGATTTCATCTTCCGGCAGTTTTTCGAACAGCAGGTTTGAGATCCACAGCGTGATGCAGTCGACAAGCAGGACCCCGGCCCGGCCGCTGCTTTCCAGGACAGCCTCCGGAAGCCGCAGCGGAACCTCGACCGTTTCCCAGCCGCCGCCTCTTTCCAGCCGGTGTCTTCGAACCCGCTCCTCCATCTCGGCATCCTGCGGCACGCTGGTGGCAAGAAAAATACGGCTTCTTCCCGTGTATCTTTCCGCAAGCGCCAGCGCATACCGGCTTTTGCCGCTCCGGCAGCCGCCGATGACAAGCGTATGATCGTTTGATATGCTCATTTCCGATGTCCAAGCTATTCCAGTTAGAGTGTTCAGCGTTCAGCGTTCAGGTTCTGCTCCGGAGTCGAGACCTGACACCTGGATCCCGCCTGACACCTGACACCTGAAACCTGTTCGAGGATCCCCTCCAGATCGACATGGTCCATGAAGTGTTTCGCCAGGAGATCATAGTCCCTGTCCCTGGCCGCAGGGCCTGAAACACCGGCCGCGGGCAGATCCAGGCCGAGGCCGGCGAGCCATTTTCCGGTCACATCCGGTCGATCGAACAGCCCATGGACATAGGTTCCGATCCTTCTGCGATCAAGCGAGATGCACCCGTCCGAATCTTCGCAGCTCCGGCTGTTTCGCTCCAACACGCGAAAAACGGGGCTGCCGGAAAGAAGCTTTGTCTGTCCCATGTGGATCTCGTATCCCATGCCGCCGGCATCTTCCCATGCAAAACGGGTTCGCGTGGTGGTCTTCGGTGCTTTCAACCAGGTTTCGACCGGAAGAAGGGAAAGGCCGCCGGTGCTTCCGGGAGCCCCTTCCAAACCCTCCGGATCGTGAACGATCGACCCCATCATCTGGTACCCCCCGCAGATCCCGAGAACATGTCCTCCTTTTTCGGCATAAGCCCTCAGGCGTCGATCCCATTCGCTTTCGATCAGCCAGTTCAGGTCGAACCGGGTGTTTTTGGACCCGGGAAGGATCACGGCGCAAAACG
Source organism: Desulfobacteraceae bacterium (assembly GCA_003599475.1). The sequence continues at coordinate 9,556 of QZKK01000123.1, read as the reverse complement.
GTGAAAGATCCTGAACCTTTTCCACGAAAAGGAGTGTTAGCCCCGGGGTGTTTGCCAGGGGATCGAAATCGGTAAAATTCGAGATGTGGGGAAGCCGAACGACGGCGACGGCAGGTTTTTGAATTTTCTCCGCATCGACGATTTTGGGGCTTTCGATCGCGACAGAGTCTTCGGCCTCGATCGAAAAATGCGAGTACCAGGGGAGGACCCCGAAAACCTTTTTTCCGGTATTTCTCTCGATCCAGTCGACCCCGTCCCGAAAAAGGCCGATATCGCCCCGGAAGCGGTTGATGATGAACCCGGCGATCCTGTCTTTCTGCTCTGCGGAAAGACAGGCGAGGGTTCCGATAAGCTGGGCGAAGATTCCGCCCCGGTGGATATCGCCCACCAGAACAATCGGTGCGTCTGCGTATTCCGCCATTTTCAGGTTGACGATATCCTGTGCCATCAGATTCACCTCGGCACAGGACCCCGCCCCTTCCATGACGATCATCCGGTGGTTTTTCCGGAGCCGTTCCAGGGCTTCTGCGGCGGTTGAGAAGAGGGATTCTTTCTTGAGATGGTACTCCCGGGCCGTGCTGTTTTCAAGCGCAATCCCCAGCTTTACGATCTGGGCTCCGGTCTCTCCCGTCGGCTTCAGCAGGATCGGGTTCATATCGACATGGGGCGGGATTCCGGCGGCCTCCGCCTGAACGATCTGGGCGCGCCCCATTTCAAGTCCTTCCGGTGTAACTCCGGAGTTGTTGGACATGTTCTGGGCTTTAAACGGGGCGACCTTGATGCCTCGCTTTGACAAAATTCGGCAAAGTGCCGTTACGACAATGCTTTTCCCTACATCCGAACCCGTGCCGAAGATCGCAAGACACCGGCCGGAAGCATGTCCGTTTCCCTTGTTCATGAATGCTCTACCTTGATTGAAGACCCTGCAGCCCCGGCAGCGGGATCTCCGCTTCGCTCCGACAAGCTGCAGGGAATCTTCCTCCGTAAGGAATTCTATCTGTTTAGATTCGCTCGCTAACCCCGCCGCCCCGGAAACGGGATCTCCGCTCCGCTCCGACAAGCGCAGCGGGGAATGCGCTCGCTTTTTCGGTTCAAGGTTTCAGGTTCCGGGTTTCAGGTTTCGGGTTTCGGGTTTCAGGTGATCGATTAGAAGCTCGTCTGAAACCTGAACACTGAACACTGAAACCTCTCCGGAGGTTTCCCATTGGAGCGAATACTTTTCCGAGTATCCTCGCGGGGTGAACATGAAATCCCGGTAGGTGCCGGAAAGGCGGCTTCCCACAAAGATCGTCGTCTCCATACCCGCCGGTGCCGCCGGCAGATCCTCAAGCGGCACGATCCGCACCTGCTGGCCGTCCCGCATGGCGCGGGTGACGATACCGACCGGTGTCCGGGCGTCCCGGTATCGCATCAGGATCGCGTGCGCCTTTTCCAGTTGATGACCCCGCCGCTTGCTCTTCGGATTGTACAAAACGATGACAAAATCCGCCTCGGCGGCAGCCGTGATCCGGTTTTCGATCACCTGCCAGGGGGTCAGGAGATCGCTGAGGCTGATGACGGCGAAATCATGCATCAGAGGCGCTCCCAGAAGCGACGCCCCCGCACAGAGCGCCGGCACACCGGGAACAATCTCGATTCGAAGCGATTCCTGTTCCGGATCGTCTTTGTCCCGAGCGGAAAGCGGACGGATGGGAATGCCGTTTTCCCTGCAGATTTCGAATACCAGGCCGGCCATGGCATAGATGCCGGGGTCCCCGCTGGAAACGATTGCGCAGCTTTCTCCCGCCTGTGCAATTTCGATGGCGGCCTGCACCCGATCGACTTCCTGTTTCATGGGAGTGGCCACAATCCGTTTTCCTGCAATCAGCGGGCGGATCAGGTCGATATATTTCGTATAGCCGGCCACCGCATCGACTGCGGACAACACCTCCGCAGCCCGCCGGGTAAGATAGTCCGGATGCCCCGGGCCGATTCCTACGATATAAAGGATCTTCTGGCAATCGCCAGCGTCACGTTTCTTGAGACCTGCTTGGGGACGATCAGTTGTCCCCCCTTCGAAGCCAGGATGGCTGCCGCTTCGCATACGCTTTTGACTCCTACGTGCTTTTCGACGGTCGGCGAAGGATTCGGAACTCCGTCGACGGCGTTCAAGCGCCGTTTATCATAAAATTCGATGGCAAGATTCAGATGTTCGGCAAGTTCGAGAAGTCCCTCCTCGTCCGCTTTGACATCCGCCGTGGCCAACAGGGCGAGGCTTGAAGGCGCGTACCCGAACCGTTTGAAGACCTCCCGGAGATGGGCTTCGATTTCGGCCATCGGGGTGTTCCGGTTGCATCCGATTCCCGCCACAAGGCTCTTGGGCCGAAGGATCAATACGTTCGGGGGAAGAGGCTTCGCCTCGTCCGATACGAAGATGCCGGGCGAGGCATTCTCCGGATTTCCGTTTGCCGGCCGGAAAACCTCAGGATCGTGCCGTATCCACCCGGAAATTTTACCCGAGATCAATTCGAACGGATCGTGGCATGCCGCTTTTTCCCCGTGCAGCAAGGCCATATGCACCCCTTTGATCGCCTGCGGGTTTTCGATCGAAAGCCCGTGCTGAATCGCCAGATCGTCGATGGCCGGCAGGCGGTTCACATCGGTTGCGGTCGTTATGACAGGATCCGCACCGATGGCTTCGGCCGTTTGAATCGCGAGCCGGTTCGCCCCGCCGATATGCCCGGAAAGCAGGCTTACGACGTGCCGCCCGGCCTCGTCCACGACGACAACGGCAGGATCCCTCGTCTTGTCGAGGATCAGAGGCGCGATGGCCCGGACGACCACTCCTGCGGCCATGACGAAGATATGGCCTGAAAACTGATGGAACCGGTCCTTCAATGCCTCTGAAAGACGTTCAAACGAGACCGCCGGAAGCGACCCGGAATCCACCCTCCCGGATAAAAAAACCTGAATCGGCGTCTGAACGTCCGCAAGACCGGCTGTGATTCTTCCGGTGAGCGCCGCCCCTCCGGGTGTCAGAGCCCAGATTGCGATTCCCTGTTTTTCGTCTTTTTTCTTTAAATCTGCGTGAATCTGCGTAATCTGCGGATCATCTATGCTCTTTTTACTCATCTGCGGATTCATTCTTCCGGATCCTCTGCGCGATCTGCGGATCTAAAGCCATGCTCGAACCCTTCATCGTAAAGCTTCGATTTTGCGACCTTCCCCTTGCCTCCATGCCTGGCCTCAAGGCCCTTTCCCACGATGATGACGGCCTGCCGGGTGATCTTTTCCGCCTGCACCCTCCGTGCGAGGCTCTCGATTCGGGTGACGATCACCTTCTCATCCGGGTGGCCGGCCCGGCAGACAACCGCGCAGCCCGCATCCGGACCGTATGCCTCTTTTAGAACCGCCTGAACTTCCTCGATGTGTCCGATGCTCAGATAGATGGCCATCGAAGCCCGATGACTCGCAAGCGAAGCGAGGGACTCGGAGTCCGGCACCGGGGTCTTGCCCCCCATTCGGGTCAGAATCAGCGTCTGGGTAGCCTCCGGCAGGGTGTATTCGATCCCGAGAGCGGAGGCGGCCGCAAAGGCAGCCGTGACCCCCGGAATAATCTTATAGGGGACCGCTTCCCGATCCAGCTCGACCATCTGTTCGAATATCGCGCCGTAGAGGCTCGGGTCCCCCGTATGCAGCCGGAGCACCCTCTTTCCTGCCCGATAGCCGTCCACCATTTTCTCTACGATCCGGGCAAGGTGCATGGAGGCGCTGTTGATCCTCTCCGCCTCGGGTTTCGCCCGCCCGAAAACCGCCTCCGGAACCAGAGATCCGGTGAAGAGGATGACGTCCGCCTCTTCGATCGCCCGCTGCGTTTTGACCGTGATCAGTTCGGGATCTCCGGGTCCGGCTCCGGCAAATATCACGGGATGTTTCATGCGCGCTTTTCCCCCGATACGATCCAGACGGGGTTGAGCGCCTCCAGGCGCTCTCCCCAGGGCATCCTGCGCCCACGGCTGATTTGAACCTGAACGATCCCGGAGGCAAATCCGAGCTGTTCGAAGGTCTTTCGAACCACTGCGATATTTTCGACCAGAACCGTGTTGACCACCACGATGCCTCCCGGCTTCAAGAATCCGGCGGCTGCCGTCAGAATGTTTCCGAGCGCCTTTCCGCCGCCTCCGATAAAGATCCTGTCCGGAGCGGGAAGATCGGCGAGTCCATCGGGAAGATCCGCCCGCACGATCCGCAGGTTCCGGACACCGAACCGGTCCCGGTTCTTTCGGATCTGCTCGATCCTCTCTTCATTTTTATCGACGGAAACGATGATCCCCTTCTTTAAAATAAGAGAGGCTTCGATGCCGATCGCCCCGCTGCCAGCGCCAAGATCCCAGAAGGTATGGTGCGGATCCAATCTAAGCTTCGAAAAAGCGATCGCCCGGACCTCAGCCTTCGTAATCAAACCGGCCTGCTGCTCATACGCATCATCGGTCGCCCCCAGCCGTACGCTCGGATGGGATTCCGCGGATTCTGCGGCCGTTCGTTTCAAGATGATCAGATTCGGCTCCTGGAAATTCTTTTCGGAAGCCTCTTCCGGAGTGTACCACCCGATGCGTTCATCCGGAGAGCCGAGCTTTTCGAGCACGCACATCTCGAAGCAATTCCGGCTGAGCCCGAGCAGAGACTTTGCCACCCGGGCAGGAGTTTTTTCAGGATCCGTCAGGACGGCGATCTTTTCATCATGTTCCAGCGCGTCGAGCAGCTCCGAATCATTGTCCCGGCCGTGGAGGCTGATGATCCGCGCCTCGTGCCAGGACTCCTTGATCCGGGCAAAGGCCCCTGCAACCGATGAGACGTTCGGGTAAACGATGACATGATCCCTTCCGAGCGCCTCGACCAGGACGGATCCGATTCCATAAAAGAGCGGATCCCCGGAGGCCAGCACCACGATGCGCTTCCGGTCCATCCTTTCCTGAATGAACCGGATCAGTTCGGAAAGATCTCCGGTAACCACCTTCTTTTCGGCGGGAAGTTCCTTGAAAGCCTCCAGGTGGCGCCTGCCGCCGGCCAGGATATCGGCAGCCGAGATCTGCCGGAGGTGTTCCTCCGTAAGGTCTTTCGGCGAAAGCCCCATTCCGATGACGACAACCGCTGTCATCTTCTCATTTCCTCGAACCTTTTACACGTTGAAATCGTTGCACGTTGAACTCAAAAATCACAAATCACAAGCTCCAAATTCCAAACAATAATCAATAATCAATAAAAACAATCTTGATTTTCTTGATCTTACCCTATGCCCCCTGCCCTATGCTCTTTGCCATTCACTAAGCTTCTCATCTTCTCATCTTCTCGCTCTTCTTTGCGTCTTGGCGCCTTTGCGTGAGATCCCCACTTCTGACCTCTGACTTCTGACTTCCGACTTCTCGCTCTTTCCGTCGTCCGTCGTCCGTCATCTGTCATCCTGCTCTTGGTGTCCATCCCTTCCCGGAGTCGTACACCGCATATCCATCGTAGTCGAATATCACGCATTCGATCCGGATATCGACGGCGGCGAACCTTTTCGCCGCCTGCATCACCCGGCTCCCCACTTCGGCGATCATCTCCGGGTGCCGGTCGAGCAGGAGCAGGAAGGCTTCCCGTGCCGTATTGAGCCCGCGCAGCTTTTCTGCAAACAGCGGATCGTTTATTGTCTTTCTGGTCCAATCTGCCAATCGTTCCATGCTCATCTGCGATTTGGCGGCGTGCGTGTGCGGGACCCCCTGCGCCATCTTGATCGCCTTTCCGAAAAAAACTGCGATATCGATCCGCTCGACCCCCCTTTCGGATGCGATTTCAAGAGATCTCCGGAAAAAATCGCCGATCTGAATGAAAGCCTCCTCGGGGAGATCTTTCCGGACCGTCTGGGCGTAGCGTTCGCTGCGCCGGCCGGTGGTAAGCACCAGATGCCGGTTTCCCAGAGCCCGTGCGACCGATACGGCGGAATCGATGGTTGCGATGTAGGCTTCGTGCGAAAGCGGTTTCACCAGCCCCGTGGTCCCGAGAATCGAGATCCCGCCGATAATCCCCAGGCGTGCATTCAGGGTTTTTTTGGAAAGCCTTTCTCCCTCCGGAGCGAAAATCTCGATCTCGGCCGACCCCTTCCGGTTTTCGCTTTCGAACACTTCAGCGACCGCCTGCGCAATCATCTTTCTTGGCCCCGGATTGATGGCCGGCTCGCCGGGCGGCAACTCCAGCCCGGGTTTGGTGACCCGCCCGATCCCCGTCCCCGCCGTAATCCGGATCCCGGCACCCCCATCTTCTCTCAGGGTCACCCGCGCTCCGATTTCCGCCCCGTGCGTGATATCCGGATCGTCTCCGGCGTCTTTGATCACCGTGCATGAAGCGGATCGGTCGCCCTCATTGCTCCAGGTGTGAACCGGAATCGAAATCCGGTCTCCGGTCAGAAGTGCGATTTCGACCTCTGCGGGGGAACTTCCCCGAAGGATGCCCGAAAGGGCTCCCTTCACAGCGGCCGCAGCGGCGGTTCCTGTGGTAAATCCGGTTCTGAGTTTTTTTGCCAATTACTCTGCACCCTCTGCCGCCAGAATCGCCAGCGCGTTTACCGCAGCGGCTGCGACATTGGATCCGCCCTTTCGCCCGATGTTGGTGATATAGGGAATATCCGCCTTGCGAAGCGCCGCCTTGGACTCGGCGGCGTTAACAAAGCCTACCGGAAGTCCGATGACAAGCGCCGGTCCGGCCCGATCTTCTTTGATCAACTCGATCAGACGGAAAAGCGCCGTAGGGGCGTTTCCGACCGCGTAAATCCCGTTTTCCATCAGCGAAAGTGCGGCATCGACGGCCGCCGCCGCCCGGGTGCCCTCGGCAGCCAAGGCGGCCCTTCCGACATCCGGATCTGAGATCAGACACGCTACGGTTCCCCCGAACCGTGCAATCTCTTTTTTCCGGATGCCCGCCTGGGCCATCCGGGTATCGGTAACGATGGAGGAACCCCGGCGGATCGCATCGACTCCGGCCTTTACCGCGTCCGGATGAAATCGAATGCCTTTGATGTATTCGAAATCGGCGGACGTATGGATGATCCGCCGAACGATCTTCCACTGTTCGGGAGGGAAATCGTGGCGCCCCGCCTCGCGGTCGATGATCTCAAAGCTCAGTCGTTCAATCTCATCCGGCTTCACGATGGTTTTTCCTTTCCCGGCCGTACGCCCGGCAGCTCTGCAGAAAATGGCGCGCTGTTTCCGGGCAGCTCCCGAAATGGAGATGAATATAGCTTCCGAGGCATCGGTTCACCTGAAACCCTTCGTGCACCCCCGCCCCTCCGGACCGCCCGTTGATCCGGTAGGCGGTTTCGATCTCATGGGTGCCTGCAGCCAGCTCCGAATAGTGGAATTCATGCCCGCGGATCACCTGTCCGGATTTTCCGATGACCGTATCCCGGGACAGAGTCACCTGGCGATACCCGAGCGATTTCAACCGGGGGAACATGCGGGTGACAAAGGGGAAGCATCCGGCCATTTCATACCGGATTCCTCCGGTGTCGATGAGCGAATTGCAGAGATACATGAACCCGCCGCACTCCCCGTAGACCGGCATCCCGGAACGCACCTTTTCAAGAATCTCACCCCTGAGCCGCTTCTGCTTGGACAGCCTCTCTGCAAAAAGCTCCGGGTATCCCCCGCCGAAATACAGCCCGCCGAGCCCTTCGGGAAGCCTGTCTTCCTCAAGAGGTGAAAAAAAGACAAGCTTGGCGCCGGAGGCTTCCAACAGCTCCAGGTTCTCCGGATAGTAAAAGCAGAATGCACGGTCCCTGGCGATGCCCATCCGAACAGAATCGGAATCGACGGTGATTGGGGGCGTCGGAGCGGTTTCATCCGGTGCGACTTCCGGCATCCGGCTCAGCAGGCTTTCGATATCGATATTCGCTTCGATTTTCTCCGCCAGAAGATTTACGGCACCATCCGTCAAGGGGTGGTCCTGGCTCGTGAAAAGCCCCAGATGCCGTTCGGGGATTTCGATTCCTTCTTCCCGCGGGAAGCCTCCGAGACAGGGCATCCGCACGGCCCCTTCCAGGGCTTGCTTCAGGAAATCGAGGTGCCGGCTTCCGCCGATTCTGTTGAACAGCACCCCGATGAACCGGAGGTCCTCGTCGAATCGTTCAAACCCCTGGACCAGGGCGGCCGCACTGCGTGCCATGCTTTTGGCATCCACCACGAATAGAACCGGAAGGTTGAGCCATTTGGCCATCTGGGCTGTGGAGCCGTCTTCGCTTCTGCCGTCGTATCCGTCGAAAAGCCCCATGACGCCCTCCACAACGGCTACATCGAAGCTTCCGGCACGTTTTTTAAAGCAGGCGAGGTTTGTGTCTCTGGAGAGCATCCATCCGTCCAGGTTGCGGCTTGCGGCACCGGTAACCCGGGTGTGGTGCCCGGGATCGATGAAATCGGGCCCCACCTTGAACGGTGCCGTCCTGAGGCCGCGCCTGACCAGAGCCGACATCAACCCCAGTGCGACCGTGGTTTTTCCACACCCGCTGCTTGTCCCTGCAATGACGAGACCTTTGATCGTACCCTCCTCTAAAGCAAAAAACCCTTCAAGCAAAAACTGCTCGAAGGGCTGCACCCAGTTTTCTTTGCCCGACCGAACCCACCGGACCTTGTCGTCTCGCAACCGATGTGTCTGAAAGGCAGGTCTTCTGGCTCCTCCGCCCTCTCGGCAGCCTTCCCATCCCGCTCAATCGGGACAGTGGCAATCCGGGACCGAAAGGGTTTTTCCCCCAACGCAGCGGATAACAGAGTTACAGCGGCGGGACCGCTCCCGGTTTTCACGGGATTCCCTATTAAGCCAAAACGGCGCCTCGTTCGTTTCTTCTAATCAATTCGACCGGCATTTGTCAAGTCCTGCCCTCAGCAGTCGGCAATTCTCGGGGGAATGGAAATTGCTGATCTCAAACTTCGTATGACTCTTTCCGGGGAAACAGGATTCGACTTGACCCTTCAGGTTCAAACCGGTTATATCGTTTTTTATCCATACATCTCATTTCACAAAACGGGGGGCGACAATGATGACGATCATCGATTTTCACAATCACTTCTATCCACCTCAATACCTGGAGGCGCTGAAGGCGGGTCCGAGCAGCATCAGGATCACCTTCGATGAGCAGAAAAACCCCTTGCTGCACTATCCCGGCGACTACAATGTCCTCGTTCCGGGCCATCGCGATATCGAGTACCGGGCCCGGGTGCTGGCGGATGCCGGAATCGGTATGCAGGTGCTGACGATGACCACCCCCGGAACCCACGTCGAGACCCCGGAGCGTGCGGCGGAACTGGCCCGTAACGTAAACGACGGATTCGCCGCGATCATCAAAACCCATGGAGACCGCTTCACCGCACTGGGAACGCTTCCATTGAACGATCCGGAGGCTTCGGTTAAGGAAATGGAGCGGACCCATTCCGAGTATGACTTCAGGGGCTTTCAGGTATTCAGCAACGTAAACGGCACCGAGCTGATCGACCGGCGCTTCTGGCCGCTTTACAAAAAGGCATCGGAGCTGAAAAACACTCAGGTCATCTGC
>QZKK01000066.1 GCA_003599475.1 Desulfobacteraceae bacterium | reverse complement strand
TCGGGTATAATTGATTTTTTATTCCTTCATTCGATGTTGGACGTTCGATGTTCGACGTTCAGTTCCAGAGGAGGTTTCAGGCCTGCCCGGAGCCGACGCCTGAAACCTGACACCTGGCACCCTCTGCCCTCTGCTCTTTGCAATCTTCCGTCATTTGCCGATTTCCAGCGCCTTGAGGATCATGCTCCGGGTGTTCGAGATCGCCGTCGCGCCAGCGTCGTATGCCCTTCTGGAAATCATCATGTCGGCCATTTCGGTCAGGAGGTCGACATTCGGCATGGCGACGTATCCCGTCTCAGGGTCGGCGTCCGGGTGGGCCGGATTGTGGACAAGCCGGTAATCCTCCTGCGAGGGCATGACCTCCAGCACCTCCACACCCGCATTCTTTTCTTCCATCCGTCCGAGGAGATCCCGGAAGCGCTCGGTCGGCTTTTCCGACAGCACCACCATCTTCCTTTGGTAGGGCCCTCCCTGGTCGGTCCGGGTCGTTTCAAGGTTGGCAATATTTTCCGCAATGGTGTTCATCTTCGTTCGCTGTGCCGTCAAACCGCTGGCACTGATGCGCATCGCCTGTAAAAGATCCATTATCGTCCTGCCTCCGCAATCGCATGTCTGATCATGTTCATCTTTCTCAACAGCATCTCGACGCTGGTCCGGTACTTGAGATTGTTTTCAGCCAGATTGATCATCTCGGTATCGATATCGGACGGCTCAACGCCCGACTCTTCCTCTCCAGGCCGGCGGCGAACCGCGCTCGAGGGCGGATTCTGCATCATATGCTTTGGGTGAGTGCGGTGGACCGCATCCGCAGGCTCCGATAAAGCCTCCTCCAGCGCCTTGTTAAAGTCCATGTCCTTTGCGGTGTATCCGACGGTTGCGATATTGGAGATGTTGTTTGTAATCAGACGGTGCCGCCTGGCCGAAACATCCATCGATTTTTCGAGCACCTTCCACGCAGGATCCGCATCGAATAAATCCACCATGTTCCCCCCGGTTAAAGGTTTCAGGTTTCAGTGTTCAGGTTTCAGATGCCCCCACCTCCCTGACACCTGAAACCTGACACCTGAAACCTTCATGGTAGCAATTTGTATGCCGACCGGCGCTTACATGCCGTCCATTCGGTCTCGGTACTCGTGGAGTTTGTTGCGGAGGGTTCGAACGCTGATCCCCAGGATTTTTGCGGCGTGTGTCCGATTTCCGTTGGTCTGATCCAGGGTCTTGAAGATCATTTTTTTCTCGACTTCTCTCAGAGGTTCGCCTGACCGATCGAACGCCGTGCCGGAAGTCGCCGGGGTGTTTTCTGAAGATGGGAGAAGCCTCTCCTCCAGCAGAAGGTCCTTTTCGCAAACGATGCCGCCGTCTGAAAGAAGCACCGCCCGCTCCATGATGTTCTCCAGCTCCCGGACGTTGCCGGGGAACGGGAATTCGATCAGTCTCTCCAGCGCTCCCTTTGTCATGCTTTTGACATTTCTCCCGTCAATCTCGTTATATTTTTCGATGAAGTGACTCGCCAGGAAGGGGATGTCCGCTTTCCGATCGCGCAGGGGAGGAACCTTGATCGGTATGACATTGAGCCGGTAGAAAAGGTCCTCTCGAAAGGTTTCCTTTTCCATCGCCTCGAGGATTTCCCGGTTGGTCGTGGCGATGACCCGCACATCCACCGGGACCGGGTGGAGCCCGCCGACCCGATCGATCTCATGTTCCTGGAGCACCCGGAGCAGCTTCGATTGGAGGTGAAACGCCATTTCGGTGATTTCATCCAGCAGGATGGTCCCACGGTCGGCCAGCTCGAACTTACCCGGTTTCCTGGAAACCGCTCCCGTAAAAGCCCCCTTTTCGTGGCCGAACAGCTCGCTCTCGAGGAGTGATTCGGGGAGCGCACCGCAGTTTACCGCTACAAACGGGCCGCTTCGGCTGCTGTTTTCGTGAATGAATCGGGCAAAGAGTTCCTTTCCGGTTCCGCTCTCCCCCTGGATCAGAACCGGCGCCTTGCTGGAAGATACCTGCTTGGCCAAATCCAGGAGCCGAAGCATTTCAGCATCCCGGGTCACGATACGGGTCCCTCTCGGCTTCGATTTCGGCTGTGCCTGCATGCTTCCGTTGGATTCGAAGGCATTCTTTACGATCAGGCGGATCAGGGACATGTCCAACGGCTTGAGAAGGAAATCGAGGGCTCCGGCCTTCATCATTTCCACCGCATTTTCGATGGATGCATCCCGTGCGACGAATAAGAAAGGAAGGCTCTCGTTATCGCACCGGGCATGCTGAAACAGTTCCCTGCCGGAAATTCCGGAAACGTCGAAGTCTGAAACGATTAGCTGAAAGGTGTCGGAACGCATTTTTTTAAGAGCGCTCTGACCGTCGGGGGCAGCCGTCACATGGTACCCCATTTCCTCCAGGAACTTGCAGAGGGCTGAGCGTTCCTTATGATTATCCTCAACAACCAGGATATGGTGATTCGACATAGGGCCTTCCTTTATCCCTCGGACTCCCGCTTTGGCGCAAGCCTGTTGTTGATCTGAATCCCCCGCAGTTTTTCCTGTGCCAGTCGCGCCCAGAAGGGATCCCCCGATTCCACGATTTCACGATACACCTTGTCAGCCATTTCGACGGCTTCCCCTTTTTCGTAAGTTTCGGCAAGTAAAAACCGCAGATCCGGGTTTTCCGTCCGGTCGGAAAACTTGATGGCCATGGCGAAGGAATCGGCCGCCTTGAGATAGGTCTTTGTCTCAAGATAGATGTCGCCAAGATCGCGGTAAAGCTTGGAGATGGCGCCGTTTGACTGCTGAGGGTCTGCCGAGAAAAGATCGATGGCCTGGATCAGATTGCGGGCTGCCGGTTTGTAATCTCCCAAAGCCTTGTCGGCTTCGGCCTCCAGGATGCGAATGGCAGCCTTATCGGCCGCGGCCTCGGCATGCTGGAATGCCTGCTGCAAGGTTTTCCGGGCGCGTTCATACTGCTTTTTTCCCATCAGCATCCGGCCGATGCGGCGGAGCGCCTCACCGAAGCGGTCGCCTCCGGGGTGCTGCCGGCAGTAAGCCTCCAGCTTTGCCAGAGCCGGGTCCTCCTGACCGGCCTCCTGGAGAGCGACCCCCAGATTGAAGATAAGATCGGGCGCCTGCTTCTCCTTCGGCAAAAGCTGAGATGCCTTCTGCAGTAGGTCGGCGGCTTCCGCATGGAGGTGTCCGGAAAGATAGGCCCGCCCTACCATCGCAAAGATCTCAGGCTGGTTCATCCGATTGAGGATCGGCTTGTCCCTTTCGTACCAGGTCAGCATGCCGGCTGTGTCATCGGCTCGCAACAGCCTTTTGAACAAAGAGCCATAGACCTCTTCCATCACCTGGACGGCCTCATCCTTGAGGGATCCGGGATATTTCGCCAGAAACGTGTGGATCGTATCGATGCTCTTTTCGTAATCCCCTTCCTTGTTGAGCAGGTTTGCCAGCTTGATATAGGCAAGCTGGCTCAAGGGGTGATCCGGAAAGTCGTTGATGATCATCCGATAGAGATTCTCTTTTTCAGGCGCCCGCTTCAGATATTCTGCCATACGCACCGAGCTTATGATGTATCCGTCCGAGCCCGGAAAAGATTTTACGACGTGCTCGTAGAGTTTTTGAGCCTTCTCGGCCTGCTTTTCTTCCCGAAGGGTATCTGCGATTCTGGTGAGAGCGGTATCGGAAGCGGGCATTTGCGGAAAACAGTTGACCGCTCTGAGCAAGACATCCCGGGCTTCGGTCATTTTTCCCATCTGGTAATATGCATTTCCAAGACTCACCAAAAGATCCGGGGATTCGAAAACGATTCCAGGGTAAGATCCCGACAGGGAGATGAAAAGATCAAGCGCCTCCTGGAATCGATTCTCTTCGAAGAAGGCTTTGCCGAGCTCGAGTTTTGCTTCGGGAATCAGAGCGCTTTTCGGGTGGCGTGCAATCAGGGACTGAAGCGTCGAAACAGCCAGCCCGGTCTTCTCCTGCTCGGCCAGAAGCCGTCCCAGCTCCAACATCGCTTCGGATGCCCCTGGAAAATCCGGATATCTGTCGAGAACGGCTCTTAAATATCCTTTCGCCTGGTCATAATCTTTGAAACTGCGATGGAGTTTGCCCATGGCCGCGATTCCGGCCGCGGCATACCTCGATTCCGGGTAGTAGCCGACCGCTTCCTGAAAAAGAGAAGCCGCCTTCCGGTTTTGATCTTCGGAATTCGAATTCCTGTTTTTATAGTAGGCGTAAGCTCTCAAGAAATAGGCGGCATCGAGGCAATCCCCCGCCGGCTCCGAATTTACATACAGCTCCATATCCCTGTAAACTTCCTGATAGGATTGTACCCGGCAACCGGCTGCGGCTCTGCGAATCTCCGGATGGGAAATACAGCCGTCCCCACCGAGATCTTCGAGAAGAAAATCGATGGAGTCCCGCCCTTTCCGTTCCAAAGCCTCGAGAGTATCGATCGACCATTCCGGGAATCGGATGTCCGAAGCAGCCTTGGTTGCGGGCTGTGGAGTCGTTTCGGGTGAGGGCTGTGGAGGCGCCTTGGATGAAGGCGGTGGAGACCTCCTTGGGGGAGCGTCTGAGAGCAGCCGCACCCGGAGCGCTTTTTCCCCCTCGGTCCATTCGGACCGGGCCGCTTTCGCAGAGCCGCTGAGGTAAACGTTGAGCACCACGATGTTTCCGGGCAACGCCTCGGTTTCGATTCGTTTCACCAACCGGCTCTCGATTCTATCCTTTGACGCTCTTTTTTGGAGTTTTACATCCTTCAATGCAATGACGAGCTCTTTTTGACCGACCCGAAAAAGCCTGATCGGAACCCTGCCTCCGGTTCGAATCGTGAGGGTTTCAGACTGCTCATCCAGGTCGATTCCTTCGATGGATTGGATGCCCGAAGGCGCAACAGGCGATGGATGCAGCCAGAAGGCAAAAAACACCAGAACGCCTGTCATGATGGTTTCAACTCGATTCAGCCGGTTATCGCCCAATCCGTTACAGCCCCCGCGATCGGCGTAAGTGCCGCTATGTTTAAGAAACGGCTTGCGCCGGAGATCCCTGAAAAGACTCCCTCGATCGGAGAAGGGAGACCGAACAATGGATGCAGCAAACAACATGCCAGAATGAGGGGGTTGCGGGTTGCGGGTTTCAGGTGGGAGTTGCCGTAGATTGGATCAGGTCAACCGAAACGCCAGTATTCCATCTTCCAGTCAAGACATGGTCTCGCAACGCGTAATGCGCAACACGGAACGCGTAACTCGCAACGCGCAACCCATAACGCGCAACCCGCAGCATGTCAACAAATTGACGTATCCGCTCAGGACGGGAGTGCTCTGGTGAGATTGTCCGAAGGTTTTTCTTCTAGGGGTTCGAGCTGCATCTTCTTGATCTTTTCAACCAGGGTGGTCCTGTTCATCTTCAACAGGTCGGCGGCCTTTGCCTTTACCCAGTTGGTCTTCCGGAGAGCCTGGAGGATCAGATCTTTCTGGTACTGCTCGACTGCTTCGTTGAAACCGACGTCTTCGAGTCCTGTCCAGGAGGGGGGCCTCTCGATATGGGGAACGCCGCGGATTTTCTGCGGCAGGTCGCCGGTATCGATCACATCTCCTTCCACCAGCACCGAAAGCCGTTCGATGGTATTTTCAAGCTCGCGGATATTTCCAGGCCACTCGTACGCCATCATCGATTCCATGGCTGCTTCCGTAAACGATTTCATCCTCTTGCGATCGTGGCGGCGTCTGCCCCCCAGCCGGTTGAGGAAAAAATCCTTCAACAACGGAATATCCGACTTCCGTTCGCGAAGCGGAGGCACATGAATCGGAATTACGTTGAGCCGATAAAACAGGTCTTCGCGGAATTTTCCTTCCTGGATTGAATTCTGCAAGTTCTTGTTGGTGGCGGCAATGATCCGGACGTCGACCTTCAACGGTTTGGTGCTTCCGACACGCTCGAAGCTCTGCTCCTGCAGAACCCGCAGGAGTTTGACTTGCAAATCCGGGCTCATATCTCCGATTTCATCCAGAAAGATGGTGCCCCCGTCCGCCATTTCGAACCGCCCGATGCGGGTCCGGTGAGCGCCGGTAAAAGCACCTTTTTCATGGCCGAACAGCTCGCTTTCGAGGAGCTCGCCCGGAATTGCCCCGCAATTGATCACCACCCAGGGTTTGTCGTGACGATCGCTGTTGAAGTGAACGGCCCGCGCGATCAACTCCTTTCCGGTGCCGCTTTCGCCGGTGATTAAAACCGTGCTGTGGGTCGCAGCCACTTTCTCGATCGCCTTGAAAACTTCCCGGATCGCGGGACTCTCACCGACAACTTCTCCGAACTTGAGTACGGAGTTTTTATCCGATTTCCTTCGCTTCGGTCCCGAATCGTTTCTGTTCTGGACGGCTTTATCCACCGCGGCAAGGATCTCCTGGACGCTGTCGGTCGCGGTAAAAAAGTCGAAAGCGCCCCGTTTCATGGCCTCCACCGATTCCCGGACGGAGCCTTTCCCTGAAAGGACGATGCACGGTGTGCCCGTAAAAAAATCCATCACCGTTTCGAGCATCCGTTTCCCTTCCGTCGAATAACCGGTCAGAACCGAATCATACGATTCCTCCTCCAGCTTGACAACGGCATCTGCGTTTCCGGCAGCGGTATCCACCTCGTATCCTTGCTGCTCCAGATACTGGGCATACGGCCCGGTGAGTTTCGGATCATTTTCGACGAAGAGAACTTTTGGCATATGCACCATTATCCGGTTTGGGTAAAGTTATCGATTTCAACACGATCCTGAAAGAAGAAATTATCCAAAAATTTTCTCGATTTTTTCAGAAATTTGTTCGGCGGTGAACGGTTTGACGATGTAGTTCGAGACTCCCGCCTTCACCGCGTCGATGACATTCTGCTTCTGAGCTTCAGCGGTCACCATCAAGAAAGGCAAGTCCTTGAGTTCACTGGTGGAGCGGACTGTTTTCAGAAGATCGAGCCCGGTCATCTTGGGCATGTTCCAGTCGGATACGATAAGATCGATCTTTTCTTTCTTGAGCATTTCCAGAGCCGTGGTTCCGTCATCGGCTTCGAAGATCCGGGTATAGCCGAGCTGCTTTAAAATATTCCTTAAGATCCTTCGCATGGTGGCGAAATCATCGACGATCAAGACCCTCATGGAGAGATCGAGTGCCATTTATCCTATCCTTCCCACTCTTTCTGCCATTCCGCGGTGTCTCAAACCTATAAACAGATTTCGATGGTAAAATTGCCTGCGTCGGTTGCAAATGGAACAGCGATGATCGGCCCGGAAGTGATATGGCTGATTTCATGCCCTTTTCCGGTAACCACGGTAGGAATCGCCGCTTCGAATTTTCTGCCGTCCTCTTCGAGTTTTCGCCTTGCCTGCCCGGAGATCATGTTGGTCAGCTCGCCGACGGCATCGGAAATGTCCGCGTTCAGCTCCTTCACATCCTCCCCGAACATCTTGGAAACCACGGCCAGGATGCTTCCCTCATCGAATGTCACCGATATGGTGCCGTTGCTTTCTCCGGTGATCCCGATGATTCCGGTCACATCCCCCCTGGCGATTTTATCTTTTTTGACAAAGGGTTTCCCGGGCTCGGCCTTGACTCCCGCCATGGTTTCCAGCACCTTCACCGTCGCATGAATGAAGGGGTTGATCAATTTTACATCCATATTTCTACATCCGTATTCTGTTCTCGGCTCTCGATTCCATATTGCATCGCACGATGTTTTTGAGGTGAGAGTAGCTGTCCAGATCCATCGACTCGAAAGCGATCCCCATCCCGGAAGCATCGGTTCGAATGACCCGGCCGTTGCCCCGCATGACAATCGGCACGGAAGTTCCGCAAAGAGAGATGTTTATTTTACAGCGCGTACCCACTGCAATTACCTCTTGCGTGTCGACGAAGACACCCCCTAAACTCAAGTCGCAGGCGCTGCCCATGCTGTGAATTTGTGACGAACCGGCATCGAGAACGATATCGGTTCTGAAACCGATCTGCGTTTTCATACGCCCTTCCAAGGGTGTGCTCTCCCGATTGCCTCGGACACTTCTAGCCATTTCCAACGATCGACCTCCTGTCCATCCCGGCCGCTTCAATGGCCGGCCTTTACAGATAATTTTTCTTTTTTCGGATGTTTTTCCGTTGCTGCCTGAAAATAAAGGAGATGAGCCTTTCACGCTCCTCTTCGCCGACATCGAGAAACTTGATGCCGATTTCGTATGTTCCGTCACCTCCTCTTTTCCTGCTTCTCATGACTTTTCCCCGGGTTCGAAAGACACCCATGGCAAAATCCGGAATATGGAGTGAAACTTCGACCAACTGGCCGATTTCCAGCGACCGGTTGACCACCATACCGACGCCGGACCCGCTGACATCGATCGTTTTGACCACCTGTATCAGGTTTTCCGCGGTTGATTCCCCCTCGAGAATCGCAAGGATCCGGTCCAGTTTGTCATTCATCTGCATGAGGAATTCGGCAAGGTCCGAAAAGCCATATTTTGGGAAATCGCCGGAGTTTTCATCGGAATCTTCGGATCTCCCCGGGCCGTTGCCCGTACGGCAGCCTGAAAGAATCAGTTTCAGGCAGCGCTTGCGGCTCAGCTCTTCTGGATCGATCGCTGACAGCGTCGCATGGAGAGATAAATCTGTCCGCACGAACTCTCTGTTTTCTTTCGGTACGCGATCCATCATGCACCCTAAAGCGTCAAAAAAGCTGCGGCATCGGAGACGCGGTCAATCGGGTACGATTCTTTGGATAGATTCGGCTGCAGGTTCAACATCGTAACCCGGCAGCCCGATTCCGCCGGTCCGCAAATTTTTTGGTTTATACCACTCCCTTTTTTTTGTGTAAACCCCGAATTGAACGATTCAGGCTTGTTTACACTTGGATTTCATCCCATTTTCGCGAGATTTTGCCCTCCCGGTAGAGCTTCAGAAAGACCGAGACCACCTGCGGATCGAACTGGGTTGCCGAACCCTGGACGATCAGTTGGACGACCTGTTCATCGGGCATCCGTTTCCGATAGGCCCTGTCCGAAGCCATCGCATCGAATGAATCCGCAACAAACAATATCCGTGAAAGCAGCGGAATCTTATCTGCGCTCAATCCGCTCGGGTATCCGCTTCCATCGAAGCGTTCATGGTGGCATCGGATGATCTCCTGCTCTCTGTCCCAGAGCCCGAGCTGCCCGACGATATCGGCGCCGATGACCGGGTGCTCTTTGATCTTTTCGAATTCTTCTTCTGTAAGCTTCCCCGGTTTCAGCAATATTTCATCCCGTATCCCGATCTTGCCGATATCGTGAAGACGCCCGGCGACATTCAGGATGTCGAGATCCTCCGAAGAGACGCCATAGGTCTTTCCGATCAGAAGAGACAGTCCGGTGACACGGTTGGAATGCCTCTGAGTGTATGCGTCTCTGGCCTCCAGGGCCTTGACGAAGGCATACAGGGTCGCGAAAAGGTTCTCGTAGATGTTTTCATACAGGGCGAGATTTTCTACCGCATGTGCAGCATTTTGGGTGAGAAAGGAAAGATAATAGAGATCTTTTTCGTTGAATCTTCGGCCGTCTCGGTGGATGGAGGCGGTCAGGACTCCGAAGATCTTGTCCCGTATTCTCATGGGTACGATCATCAAAGACTGGATTTCGAGGGAAAGACCGCGGGCGCCGTTGTTTTCAGAGATCAGGAGTGGAATTTCATCGGAGACGGTTTCCATGATCAGTTTTTCGAAGGACCTCAGGATTCCTCCGAGCAGGCGGCGTTCGCTTCCGGTGGAACCTTCCTCCGCCTGCCGCAGCACTTTTTTCTCCACTTCCTCCCCGGCGGCCGCGATCTCGAAAGGTTTTTGAAAAGCCTCATTGATTACATGAAAGTGGGTTTCATCGGCGCGAGTAATCTCCAGAGCCAGATCGGTGGCACGCTTGAAGACATCGATGCTGGTGCCGATGGAGGTAAAATCGCTCATGATCTTGTTCAGGATGTGCAGCTCCTCGACTTTTTCGAGAAGTTCCCTGTTGAGGCCTTCAAGCCTCTCTTTGCTTTCGACTTCCCCCTTCAGCAGGATGTTTTCCATGAAAAGCTGCTGCTCTCTCATCACCCTCTGAAGACACAGCTCCATCTGGTTCAGGCTGACGGGTTTGATGAGAAAGTCGACCACTCCATTTTTCAGCGTCTTGATCGTGTTTTCAATGGAGGGATAACCGGTCATGACGACCACAGGGATGGTATTGTCCTTCATTCGTATGTGCTCGGCCAGAGCCAGACCGTCCATCTGCGGCATGTTGATGTCGGTGAAGCAGCAGTCGATGCGTTCGGATTCGAGGATTTTAACCGCTTCCACTCCGTTTGCGGCCGTTGAAACCTGATATCCTTTATGCTTGAAATACTCGACGGCGATTGCCAGGATGTTTTCTTCATCGTCGACGAAAAGGATCCTCTTGTTAAGACTCATGAATCGGCGCCTCGAACGAAAATCGGCTTACATTCCGGATGATCCGCCAGGTGAGCCGGTGAAACCCGCCCCTGAAGAAACAGTGACGGAAAAGATGCAATATACATACCAACCAGGCCATCCGTTTCCTCTGCCCACACTCGATTCAGGATCAGGCGAGTTTTTTCAGCGCAGACAATGCAGCGTCGTAGTCCGGCTCTTGCGCGATCTCTTTTACGAGCTGGATGTATCGAACGATGCCTTTCCGATCCACTACGAAGACGGCCCTGGCCAAAAGCCGCAGCTCCTTGATCAATACGCCGTAATTGGTGCCGAATTCGGCATTTCGATGATCCGACAGGGCGACCAGCTTGTCAACCCCTGCCGCTCCGCACCATCGCTTCTGCGCAAAAGGCAAGTCCATGCTGATGGTCAAAATCGCCGTATCGGAGCCAAGCTTTCCGGCTTCCTGGTTGAACCGGCGGGTTTCCATGTCGCAAACCGGCGTGTCCAATGAAGGCACCGAGGACAGGATGCAGAGTTTCCCGCGGTAG
This sequence comes from Desulfobacteraceae bacterium, assembly GCA_003599475.1. The sequence goes on along the minus strand of QZKK01000066.1, from coordinate 1,933 downwards.
GACGAAAATTTCACCGAGGACAGATCGTTTCCAACGGCTTCGAATTCGGGAGCGGTATCTCCCACCTTGATCTCTTTGCCGGTCAGTGTCAACGGCTTTCCCCTCATCGTAACCGCAGCAGTCCGTTCTTCCATTTGTCTCTCCTTTCATATCTTGATTTCTTCGACCAAAAACGAACCAGGATTTTTGCCATCCGCTCAGAGGTCGCGTTTCCTAGCCGCCCCTGAACGGATAAGATAATACCTTTCGGAAGAATGCCAACTTTTCGCATCCATTCCGAGCGGTCTCCTTTCCGATGTTCGATTCGCCGTCTCATGCTGGCTCGGGCAGGGGCGGCCGTTGGCGTAAAAATCAGTCGTCTGATCCGGATGGACATGTCAACGGAATCGGCGTATATATGGCGTATATGTTTTGATCCGCATGAAGCCGGGAAAGGTTTTCACCCCCAAACGGAAATGAAGGATACCGAACCGGAGTTGGAGTTGAATATATGGATAACCTGGATCTGCTGAGAACGCTTTCAGAATGCTTCGGCCCTTCCGGATTCGAGGAAGACGTCCGGGACGCGATCAAAGCCAGGATCGCCCGTCTCGTTGACGATCTTCGGATCGATCCACTCGGAAACCTCATCGCCACGATCAATCCGGGCAACGATTTCACGCTCCTCCTCGATGCTCATATGGATGAGATCGGGTTTATGGTAAGTCATATCGAGGACAACGGCTTTGTCCGGTTCGCTCCGATCGGAAGCTGGGACGAAAGGCTGCTCCCGGCGCTTCGCATCGAGATTAAAAACAGGGATGGAAAGCTTGTTCCCGGAACGATCGGCAGCACCCCGCCGCACATTCAGAGTGCGGAAGAAAAAAAGTCGCCTGTAAAGATCGATGACCTCTTTATCGATGTGGGGACGGAATCCGGTGAAGCGGCCGGAAAGATGGGGATCCGACCTGGGGATCCGATCGCTCCGAAGGCCGCCTTTCTGCAGATGGAAAACGGCATGGTCATGGGGAAGGCTTTCGATGACCGGGCCGGCTGTGCGGTACTGATCCGTGTTCTCGAAGCGTTTCACCGGAAACAGCCCGATTTTACCCTGGTCGCCTGCTTTTCCGTTTGCGAGGAAGTCGGCCTCCGCGGCGCAAAAACAGCCGCCTTCCAGGTTCAACCGACCGTTGCCCTCGCACTCGAGGGTACCGTTGCCGCAGATACGCCGGGCACCCCAGGGCACAAAAATCCGTCACGGATGGGAAAAGGCCCGGCCGTCACCCTGGCGGACCGCTCCATCATCGTCCATCCGAGGCTTGCCCGTTTCATCGAACGAACCGCAGAAGAGGAAAAAATCCCCTACCAGATCAAGACGCCGATTTACGGGGCAACCGATGCAGGATCGATTCATCTATCCGGCGCCGGCGCCTTGACCGGGGTGATCTCAATCCCCTGCAGGTACATCCACTCGCCCAATATCCTGATGAACCTGACCGATTTCGAAAATACGGTCAGGCTGGTCACGGCGGTTTCCCGGCGGTTGAAGGGGATGTAAGCCGGCATGATTTTTGATCGTGCGATCAACTGATTTTCAGCACCAGTGCAGCGGCCGTATCCCCTGCGGCGCACCCCCCCCACAGCAGATAACCACCGCCTGCCTCAACCACCTCCTCGATTCCTTCGATGATGCAGCGTGCGGCCGTGGGGGCCTGTGGATGCCCGAAGATGAGCGAAGAACCGTAATTGTTGAATCCGTTTGCGTCGATTTCAAGCTGCTGCGCGAGATAGATGTCGTTTACGGCAAACGGGTTGTGGGTCTTCAAGGCCTTGACGTCCCGAATGGTGATACCCGCCCCGTCGAGCGCCATTTTCACCGCCGGCACCACGGCCATGGCCATAAATCCTTTCTTGGTCCTGGCGAAGCCATAGGAGACGATCCGGATTTCGATTG
>QZKK01000026.1 GCA_003599475.1 Desulfobacteraceae bacterium | reverse complement strand
ATCGTCGGGCTGGGGAAAGCCTGCGAACTGGCAGGTGCAAATATGGAAAAGGAAAACACGGAGATAAAACGGCTGCGGGACAGACTCGAGCATCAACTCCTGTTGCAGATCCCGAACACCCGGGTGAACGGAGCCGGAGCCGAACGGCTTCCGAATACGACCAACATCAGCTTCGAGTTTGTAGAGGGAGAATCGATCCTGCTGCATATGGACGAATTCGGCATCTGCGCCTCTTCCGGATCGGCATGCACCTCCGGCTCGCTTCAGCCGTCGCATGTTCTGCGGGCCATGGGGATTCCTTTCACGATGGCCCACGGCTCGATTCGGTTCAGCCTCAGCGTCTACAACACCGAAAAAGAGATCGACTTCGTCGTCTCGAAGCTTCCCGGCATCATCGAGAAGCTGCGGGCGCTTTCCCCTTACTGGAAACCGGAAGAGCAGATGGCGGAAGTCAGATATCAGAAATCAGAAGTCTGAAGTCTGAAGTCGGAAGGAAGAGTAAGCACCAAATCACAAGGAACCAAATTCCAAACAATAAGAAAAATAATCAAATGAAGAAATACTCAAACAATCTGTTGCTCATCGAGTATTTATTTGAATATCGTTTGAGATTTTGATGCTTGTGATTTGTGATTTAGGTGGATCCCCTGCTTTCTCTCCGGCGGAGGAAGAACAGCAGGATCCCCCCGGCAGCGATCATCAGCCCGCAGAGGAGCTGGCCCATGGAAAAAGACAGGAAGACGAAGCCGAGGTGGGCATCCGGCTGCCGGAAATACTCGATGAAGAACCGGACCGTTCCGTAGCCGATCAGGTAAAGGGACAGCATGGCGCCTTGAGGCATCTTTTTTTTCCTCAGAAGCCAGAGAACCGAAAAAAGAAAGATCCCTTCGAAGAACGCTTCGTAAAGCTGGGAGGGATGCCGGCGCTGCGCCCCGGGAGCCTGCGGGAAATACATGCCGATCGCGGAATCGGTGGCGCGGCCGTAAAGCTCTCCGTTGATGAAATTCCCCAGCCGGCCGAATGTATATCCTAGCGGAATGGCCGGAATGAAAAGATCGCACGCTTCCCAAAAGCCGAGCCTCTGTTTTCGGATATAGAGCCAGCCGGCCGCCATCGCGCCGATAAGCCCGCCGTGGTAGGACATGCCCGATATTCCGGTAAACTCCATCCCGTCTTCGAAGCGGAAAGGAAGAACGATTTCCAGTGGGTGGTGCAGGTAATAGGAAAGATTGTAGAAGACGACGTATCCCAGCCGGGCTCCGATGACCAGCCCGAGAACGAGATTTATCGTTACCTCCTTGACCTGATCCAGGCTGATTTCGAATCGGTCCTCGTGATTGACGCGGTAAGCGACCAGGAGATAGGTCAGGGCGAAGGCCACGATGTACATCAATCCGTAGTACTGCAGCTTGAACCAGCCGATTTCAAACACCACCGGATCGATGTTCCCGGGAAGGTGCTGCCAGAATTGCAGGAAACTTTCCACTTTAAAAACCCTGTATAGAAATACATTTAAATCCGAAATGCGAATTGCCGAATCCGCATCCCGCAACCCGGCCCCTTCTAAACCCGCACCGCGATCACCGTCACGTTGTCGATTCCGCCGTTTGCCAGCGCCTCTTCCAGCAGTCGATTGCAGGCATCCCCGGGATCGGGGTTTTCGATGAGAAGCTGCTCGATCCGCGAATCGAGCAGCATGTCGGTCAGCCCGTCGCTGCAAAGGAGAAAGGCATCTTCTTCCTGAACCGGTTCGTTTCGGGTAAAGACATTTTCCAGAGACTCTGCGGTCCCGACGGCCTCAAGCAGGATATGCCGCTGGGGATGTCGTGCGGCTTCTTCGGCCGTGAGATATCCCTGATCCACCATGGCCTGGACCCGGGTATGATCGATGGTCAGCCGGAGCAGGCGCCGGTTTCGGAAAAGATAGATTCTGCTGTCTCCTACATGGCCGATGATCGCCGCATGCTTCAGCAGGAGGAGAACGGAAAGGGTCGTTCCCATTCCCAGCCGAGCCCGGTTTTCCCGGGCATTGCGGTAGACCCTGGCGTTGGTTTCGCGAATGACGGATTCGAGTTTTTGCATCGCGGATTCCGGGGAGGGTTCCGTTTTCGCCGCATCCGCTTCCTCCATCCGGTAGTAGGTGCGTAACCCTTCGCAGGCAATCCGGCTGGCAATTTCACCTGCCGCATGCCCCCCCATGCCGTCGGCGATCACGAACATGCGCCCCAGCCGATCGGTATCGTAATCGCCTGTCGAGCCGTCGATGATGAGGCTGCTGTCTTCGTTGTTCTTACGAATGAATCCGACATGGGTCCGCGCGGCAACCTGTATTCTACGATCCATTTTCAGCTTTCCGCCTGATAAATCTTCTTCGTGTCTCCGTGCCCGGGGCTGAACGGTTATGGATCACTCTATCCATAATTCATCCTGTTTTCAACCACCGTTCACCTGGGCTTGACCCGTCCCCCGCTTATGGTTATGCTCCACTGTAACAGTTGATGGATGGGTGCTCTATCGCCCGGGTGCCGCCATGAGCCATCGGCTATGCGCGCCGTGACAGGAAGGCACTTTGCAATAGAGCCGAATTCTTACAGGGAGTTTCCATGGCCGCAAAAAAAAAACGGAATCGGATATGATGAAAAAAAGCAGCGCGCTGCTGATGGCCTTCATTGCGCTGGGAATCGGGTTTCTAGGCGGGGTTGTTCTCAGCGCCTACAAGTCCGCTCCTGGAGTTCAAATGCCGGCCGGAGCCCCTCAACAGCAGGCCGCTGCGAGCCCGCAGATCACTCAGGAGCAGGCCGGACAAATCCTTGCGCTCGAAAAGGAATTGGAACAGAATCCAAAAAATGCGGATGCCTGGACCCGGCTGGGTAACCTCTATTTCGATACCGACAATTTTGAAAGCGCCATCCGGGCCTACGAAAAGTCACTCGCCTTGAACCCACGCAATGCCGACGTACAGACGGATCTCGGGGTCATGTACCGCAGGAGCGGAAAGCCGGAGGAAGCGATCAAGGCTTTCGACAAGGCCATCGGAATCGATCCCAGACACGAAGTCTCCCGGTTCAACAAGGGGATCGTCCTGCTCCATGACCTGAACGACAGGGAGGGCGCCATCGAGGCATGGGAAAAACTGCTCGAAATCAACCCCGCGGCAACGGCGCCCAACGGTCAGCCGCTGCGGGAGCTGGTGAATCGGTTCAAACAGTCCGCGGGCTGATTCGAACTCGCGGCATGGATGAAATGCGGTTTGAACCGCCGGCAATCTTGAAAAGGCTGCACTTCCGTCGGGCAGCCTCCATTCACGGCATATCCAGGATATCAGTGCAGGCGGATATGCGGGCTGTATACGATTCCGTTTATCAGCAAATAGATTCCGAATCCCAGGGCGGTGTACCCAAAAGCAAAATAAACAACCCGATACCAGAGGGCCGGAGGATTCGCTTCGATGACCTCGAGTTTACCTTCCTTCTTCAGACGCTCCACCCAGGCCGGTTTTTCCTCCATTGCCGATTCCACGGTAACACTGCCGGAAAACATCGCCTCATTCATCGGAAAACTCGAGGGGCGGGCATGCCCGATAAAAAAATGAACGATAAAGATATAGCTGACCGCCAAAATTGCTTCCGCCCGATGCAGAAGCACGGCGATATTCAGTGTCCATCCCGGCACAACCCTCGTCGTCTGAAAAGGGTAGATCAGCATCAGTCCGGTTATTGCCAAAAGCGGCAGGCCCCAGAAGACCGCCCAGTAGTCGAACTTTTCCCAGTAGGACCATCGATCGAATCGGGGGGAGGTTCCGATGCCGAAGAACCACAGAATGCGCCGCCAGAGATGTTGCACATCTCGGTAGGTGGGGACTATCGAATCGGGGCCGAAAATGCTGTCTCTCAGGTTCCTCCATTGAACTCTTGCAACCAGAAAGACAATATGAAGCAGAAAACCTGCAATCATGAAAATTCCAACCCATCGATGGATCGATGTCGAGGTTTCGTACCCGCCGAAGACGCCGCTCAGCCTCTTTCCCCAGTCTGTCGTGATGAACAGTCGGCTAAAACCCGTAGCCGACTGAATCAGAAAGCTCAGCATAAGGAAGAGATGAAACAGCCGGTCCAACTTACCGAATCGTTTAATGCACACCATCGGCATCGTCTCCTCCCTTTCCTCTTCTCTTGAATAGCTCTCTCGTTCTCATGAATAACTCTCTGATACCGGCTAACATGAACAACTCTCTGATACCCGTCAAAAAGCTGTGGGGAATAAAGAATGCCAGAGTCCCCAAAAGAAGCACCAGCATAAGCCAGAAAGTATAATACAAGACCGGAAAAGTCTGCTTTGCAGCAAGCGATCCGGCCGGCGGTTCGTGCACAATGTAGCTTGCATACGAAGCGCTGGCCCCTTCATGGCACTTGGAGCAGACATATGCGTGCTTTCGGATCGGGTTCATGGGTGAGTAGTAATGCTCGATACTGGCAACCGGTTCCCCGCCGTGGCACTGGCGGCAGGTAAGATTGGCCCGGACCGTATGGATATCCAGTGTCTGTTCGATATGGCAGCCTTCACACCGGCGGTTTTCGTAGAATTTGATGCCCAGATGGGAGTCCGCAAGGTACCTGCGGATTCGCACCTTGGCTGCAGTCGGGCTATAGGGAAAGATTCCCCTACGGACGCCCGGTATTTCTACAAACGGGCGTTGCCGGCCGGGTAAAACCTCATACTCCTCATAATAGCCCGTGCTGGCCTCCCGGTCCTTATACCGCCGGATGGCGGAAGCCACCTCTTCCTGGGCGGATCCGCTCGCAGCCGGCATCAGGCCAAGGATCACCGCCGATATCCGAAGGATCTTTCCGATTCTTGATGTCGCCGCCATTGCAGGCTCTCCTGAAATCTACCGGGGAAACTCGTATTTGACCGAAGCTTCCGCAGGTTGGCCCTGCGGTTTGGGCAGCTTCGTCAGGGCCTCCCAATTTTTCTGAAGCTCTTTTAAATCCTGATCCTTATGATGGTGGCAGGTCTGGCAAGAGTTTGGAACCTCCGGGTTGTTCAGGGTATCCTTCGGCAGCAACGTCGTGAACACATGGCTGTGGATGTCGCCGAATTCCGCACTCCTGGCAATCCTCGGCATATGGCATCCGACGCAGTTGCCGAATGAATGGATGGAATGGGCCAAATTGTTGTTCACCACCTGGTGACATTGGAGGCATTGCTGCGAACCGGCGGCAAAAGTCTGAGAACGGGTAGGCGCAATGCCGATCTGGTGAACGTAATGACACGACAGACAGGTCACCCCTTCCTGAAAGTGCTTCGACTGCGCCCAGTCGATGTATTGCTGGTGATGCCCCTTGGAAAATTCAATCGCCCACATGTGGGCCTTGTCTCCTGCGGCGTAGCTGGTCGATTTGTAATAGGCCTCTAGGCCCTTTCCCGGCTTATAGCCGACCGGCCAGCCGGCCCCTTTATGTTGTGTGGCTTTGCCTCGGTTGTGGCAGGACCCGCAAATCTGGACCGCCACCCCCGTGGTCAACTTGGCCGGATTGACGATGGTATCGCGCTTCTTGAACACGGCCGTTTTCGGCAGCGCCGCATGCCAGGATCCTTTGCCGTGGCATGCCTCGCATCCGATGGATGTTTCGCTGAACGTGTTTTTCTCAAGATCGGCGCCGGTCGCATGACATCCGCCGCAGCCTAAAAGCCAAGGCCGCTTGTCCCAGTCTTGTTCATGGTATGGAACCCACCGGTCGGTATCGACGTTGTATTGAACGGGGGCGATATAGAGTTTTCCGTCTTTTTCCACCAGGTACCGCTGCTTCCACTGGCTTCCGATCGTGTATCGGATCTCGCTCTTTTCGGGGATGTAGACCTGATCGGCGGAAACCTTCAGCTTGTCCCCGAGCTTGGCGAGCTCGGTTCGAATCTGGTCCCTATTATAAGGCGGGATGATGGCATCCTCGTTTTTCTGCGCATCCTGAAGCATGCGGCTGTGAACGGTCATCTTCCAGGAATCATAATGCTCCAGGTGGCACTGCTTGCAGGTATCCGAGCCCACATAGGTCTGGGGCTGGGATAGGACGGTATCGACATCCAGCGCCTGTTCGGATCCGCAGGCGGCGATCACCGCAACCACAACCATCGACAAGAGAACCTTCCCGCAGTCTTTCGATTTCATGCACCCTCCTTGAAAACGGCTCCTGTAGACACGATCTCCGACCCTCGAACCATATCGATTGGATCAACAATGGTATATTGAAATCAATGCCTTAGAATTTTGTATGGATCCACCGATATCCAATTGAAGCGAGCGGAGCAAGTCCTATGCCAATTGCCGGCTTCTTTCTTGCCGTTGTGCTAAAATCTCTTCTTCTATTTGTAACCATGGAATAATTTCAACTCGAACATCTCTGCGGCCCAGGGGACCTGTGGGGACCGATCGACTCGATGGACCGGATCGTCGTGTCCGGATTTCTTACACAAAAACCGTCCGAAATTGATTTGGTTCATGATTGCAGTCAGTTAACGTGTACGAAACCCGGACGCAAGAGGAGGAAAAACGTGTATGCCCCTACATCGATCTGGACGTCTTTTGAGATCCGATGCCTTTTGATTGGCTTTTGATTTTTCTCAGAGAGTATGCTGCGCGGCTGATCCCGAGGCGTTTTGCGGCTCTTTTTTATTCCAATCGACGAAATCGAGGACTTCTCTTCCCTGCACGGCATCCCATCGGACGATAAAAAAAAGCGGCCCGCCGGAAAAACGGGCCGCTTTCGCAAAGGAGGAGGCAGAAAGATGGAATTCATGCCAAGATGAGAAGCTTCTATCATGCCACTTCGTGGCAGTCAATCCTTTTTTTCCTTTTTTTTTGAAAAATCCGGATCGAAGTCTTTCCCTTTCTATCCTGCGGCACCCAGCTCATAGAAGACGGTGGCGCTGCACTTGATCCCCTTTAACAGGAGGTCGACGACAAGGTTTTCGTTGGGGGCGTGATTGCATTCGTCATGACTGCCGTAAGGGACCTTCACGATCGGTATCTTCAGGAAATCGCAGATCACGCTGCTCGGATTGCTGCCGCCGGTGACCGGATAAAGAATCGGTTCGCTTTCAAAAGACCGCCGTACGGCCGATATCACCCCGCGGCTCATCGGGTGATCGATCGGTGTCTTTGCCGGCCGATAGGCGGTCATGAGCTTCAGTTCCAGATCGTCGAAGCCGTGTTTTACCATGTGGCGTCGAAACTTTTCATAGATGTCGTGCGGGTCCTGGTTCTTGACCAGCCTCATGTCGATTTTGACCCGGGTCCGGCAGGGAAGCACCGTCTTTGTGCCGTCTCCGCCGTAGCCGGAGCTGTACCCGCAGATATTGAACGTAGGCTGAAACATGATCTTTTCCCAGTAGGACATCCCTTCCGGAAGATCGAATCTTTTCAGCCCAAGATACTTCAGCGTGGTCTTCTCCTCGAAGGGGATATTGGCGATGGCTTCTTTTTCCGCCGGTGTCGGCGGGACGATGCCGTCGTAAAATCCCTCGATCGCCACACGCCCCCGGGAATCCCTCAAGGTACTCAAGAAATCGATCACACGCCAGTTCGGATTCGGGACCGGACCCCCGAATTGGCCGGAATGAAGGTCTCGGTTGGCCTCCCGGTGATTGATCTCTATGTAGCATGTCCCCCGGTTTCCGAAGGATAGAATCGGGCCCGATACGTCCATGGCCCCATCCGAGTTGTATGCGAAGTCCGCAGCAAAACGCTCGGCATTTGCCATCACGAAACCATCGAGGCTCGGACTTCCCATCTCTTCTTCCGGATCGAAGAGGAACTTGAGATTCACCGGAAGAGACCCTTCGGTCTTCATGATCGCCTCTACGGCTTTGATGTGGGCGAAGAGCTGCCCCTTGTTGTCTGCGCTGCCGCGGCCGTAGATCCTTCCCCCTCGGATGACCGGCTCGAAAGGAGGCGAATCCCAGGCTTCGAGCGGCTCCGGAGGCTGGACGTCGAAGTGGCCGTATATCAGAAGCGTCTTTTTCGCTCCCGGAGACCGGATCTCTCCGTATACCAGCGGCGGGTTGTTTTTTCCGCCCATGGGCAGAATCTCAGCCCGAATGCCGACTTCCTCCATCATTCCTGCCAGAAGTTTGGCGCAATCCCCTACGCCGATTCCCTGGGAACTGATGGATGGCTGCTTTAAAAAGGTGAATAGCTCGTCGATGTACCGATCGAAACTCCGCTCGATTTCCTTGTAGATCGCTTCCATTGCAGACTCCTGTGAGAGTGTTTGATGAAAACCGGTTCCTCCTAAGTGCTCTGGATCAAAAAGTACGGGTTTTACAAAAATGAATCGAAATATTTAGGTTCATTCTTGTTCTTTGTCAATCTATCTCTTGAGTGTATTTCTGGCGGTAAACCGGCGTAGGAGGGGGAAATCGGGTAACCGGCTGCATCGGATGTCCACCGGAACTGTCGTTGTGCGCACTGGAGCTTTTCAGATAACCGTATTCTTAAATTCGAAGCCCGCCCTGGATGCTCCCGTCAAGCTGGGCCGTCAGGATTGCAGGGCTCCGCTTCCAGCTCGACAGGCGGCTTATTTCTCGAACCCGGTCCAGTTCTTCCGGCGTAACACCGGCTGAATGCAGCTTTTCCTCCGGAATCCCGCCTTCCAGATAGTCGAGCGCCAGATCGATCCGGTCGTAGCGCATGCCGAGTGCAAACTCGTCTGTGATTCCTTTCATCATATCGGGAGAAGGAATCTGCTTCCGGATGCCTTCGGGCAGGTTGAGAAATTTTGCAAGCTGTCGGATCTGGGTCTTGTACAGTCCGACGACCGGTCGGTGAGGAAGCATCTCCGCACACCCTTTAACCACCCACCCGATCATCGTTTCGGTGCGGTTTGCGGCGCTCAAAAGAAGCAATCCCTTTTCTGCAGCTTCAGCGCCAAGGACCCAGAAGCGGTGGAGTTCCGGTCTCAAATTCTGATCTTCACAAACCACCCGCTTGCCTTCCCGCCCAATCCCGTTCCCCCGTCAAGCGGATAATCAACCATATTCATTGCCTTTGAGCAGGTTCGAAAGATTTTGGGATGCCGGAGAGCCTTTTTCAACCCTTGAAAACGTTTCCAGTAAAATAATGGCGCATGAATTTCGCCCGAGCTTCATGGAAAATCGCTGCTTTGGAGCCAAATCGAAGAACCGAGTTATTCTTTTTTAGGGGAATTGTCAACCCTGAGACTGACAACGTGAGGCTGACAACTTGTGATAAGTACATGAAATGTCCGGTTCAGAAAGGAACGGAGGGAAAAACCGATCGCTAAAAGAGGAGAGGTTTGCGGGATGATGCGATCACATAGGAGCGCCCCCAGCGAAGATACGATTATTCAGGACCGGCTATTCGGGTCAAGACGATCTTTTCGACTGCCGGCCGATTTCAAAGCCGGCCTGAGGACCCGGTCCGGCCGTACAACTCTCCCCCCTTGATCACCCGGTGAATGTCGCTTGTATTCCGTATATCGGACAGCGGATCGCTGTTTAAGATCACCAGATCGGCAAGCATTCCCGCCTCGATTCTTCCCAGCTCCTCCTCTCTTCCCATCACCTTTGCGCCGTTTACGGTGGCTGCGGTCAAAATCTGTGAGGCCGACAGGCCGGCCTGCGCCATGAGCTCCATCTCGCGAAAGATCGCAGGGCCATGGGGAGTTCCGATGTTTCCGGCATCGGTGCCGAGGGCGATCGGAATCCCGGCATCCTGCAGCCGCTTGAGGTTTTTTAATGGAATCGGATCGGAGACCACCGGGCGGCCGGCTTTCATCATGGAGACGATTCGCGGGGGAATGTCGACTGTCGGGATCTCCTGCAGATCGTCGAGGGTGGAAAGGACGTACGGGTCGGCCGTTTTTTTCTCGGGTGCGGTCAGTTCGATCTTTTGGCTGAACACTTCTTCATATCTTTCGGTAACCATCAGTGTCGGGATATAGAGGATCTTTTTGCGCTCGAGAAGATCGATGAATTCCGAATCGACGGCTCTGTCCTCGACGCTGTGGACCAGAATGTCCGCCCCGGCTTCCACCGCCGCACGGGCCCGTCTGGAGTTCCGTGGCGTGCACGGCTGTGCGGATTCCAAGCCTGTGGCTTTCTTCGATTGCCGCCTTCACCCAGCCGATGGCGTCTTCCGGCTGCCTGTCCGGACGTATGATGAACCAGATCTTGATAAAATCCGGATTCCATCGTGCCTGCCGCCGAACCTCAGCTCTCGCCTCCTCGGGAGAATCCACTTCGATGATGGACTGCGGCTCGATATCGAGCTCCTCCGGCAGGTAGGTGGATAGAAGCGGCCCGGCCGCGGATACCCGCGGGGCAGGGCCAGTCTTAGCGGCAAGCTCCCTTACCTTGAAGTTATCGATCGGCCCGCCCGTATCGACCACCGAGGTGACCCCGCTTCGGATATACCGGGCGAAAGTGTCCGGCAGGTGCTTCCGGATCCAGGAAAGCTCCTCTTCGGGTGCCCGGTATTTTCTCAGATCGATGATGTCGGGCCGGGTATAGAGTCCTCCCGACAGGAAGAAATGGACATGGGAATCGATCAGACCGGGAATGATCCACTTGCCTGCGGCATCGATCACCTCCGCCCCTTCGGGGACAGGGACTGCATCCGATTTTCCTGCGACCTTGACGATTCTGCCGGATTCGATCAGGATCACCGAATCCTCGATGGCGGCCGATGATTCGGGATGAATGAGGGTTCCGCCGACAACCGCCTTCACCTGCGCATAGACCGGCGGCGCAAGTGCGAAAAAGAGTATCGTCAAACCGATTTTCACCATGACACAAGCCCAGCCGCTGGCCGGCAAGCGTCCAGTTTGATCGAACATCAGAAACTTGGAGCGGTTTTGGTCATTCGGATTTTTCATTTCGAATTTGTTTCGGCCAATTTTATAAGATCGGGCGATATTCGAATTTCGGATTTTATTTGTAGTTTCTAACAAGGTAAGCACGAATCCCGAATGTCCACAGGGGTCCTGCATGCAGGGAGGAATCTGTCGCTTGCTTCCATCAGGCAGGCACCCGGGGAGGGGTGACCGCCGGCAGCCCACCCACGGGAGCCATTGACAGGAAGAGCCATTACTGGTATTTCGAGCGAATCTGATCTGGATTGCCCTTTGGGGGTATTCTCCAAAGATTTTACAATATTTCTTTTTGTGAGGAGGTAAACCATGGCGGATTATTACGTAAACGTTTTTCTGGATGACGAAAGACTCAAAAAGATCCAAGCGGCCGGCCTGGCGGATCAGGTACAGGAAGTAGACGGGAAAAAAGCCGTTCGGGTGGGCATGAGTCAAAAGGATCAGAAGAAGCTGCTGAAGGGGTACAAGGATCTTTCTTTCGATTCGCAGAACGCCTGCACGCTGCCCAAGGAAGCGGATGACAAACTGATGAGCATCATCGCGGACATGAAGTCTCTGGACGTCATGAAATTTGCGATTACAAAGCTTTACAATCCGCTGGCGGGAAGGGATGTCTTCGGAAGGGGCACCGGAGGCCGGTAATTCGACCCATATCGGATATGTTTTTTCGCGCAGAGACGCAGAGGCGCTGAGGCAGGAAAAGGCGAATCCCCGCGTCTCTGCGTTCCAATCCTCAGGTTGGCTTAACATTAATCCACAAAACCGTGCGAATCAATTCAGCCCGCAACTAACGGTTGTTCCCGTTCTTTTGTTGCGTCTTGCCAAATGATAAGAGAAAGCCCCGGAATGTCTTCGAAGTCTTGGCGGTTGTGGGTCAGGAAACGGTAGCCGTATTGAATTGCCTGGCTGGCAAGCCATAGATCCTGGACTCGGTAGCGGTGTCGAGCACCCTGTTTTCTCATTTGAGCAGCGATGTCCCCAAAAATTTCGCCAGTCGTTTCATCGATCATCAGGAGGGGTTTTTTCTTCAGACGACCCAATGCCGCCAGACGCTTCTGCCGAAGGTCGGCGGTCTTAGCAGTCTCCGCACCGAATTTGAGTTCGGCGATGATCACCGGTGAAAGGAAAACGGGCTCGTTCCCGGTGACCGTCGATACATCGGCCGGTGAAAGGGCGCCCCGTTCCACGTCAATCCAAATGCAGGTATCGATCAGGAAACCCATGGGTCGCGGACCTCATCCGTAAGGTTTTCTTCGGCCGACCGCGCATCCTCAAGCCATCCCCTGGCCGCTTCCTCAGGGAGGGTGCGATAGAGGTCGGCCATCGCCTCAAGCGCTGTCATCGTTGTCGGACCGGGAATGATCCGAGCGATCTCGTGGTTGTTACGAATGACAATGAGCTCTTCACGCTTGAACTCGACTTTATCGAGCATATCCCTGAAATTGCGGGCAAGCTCAGTGGCTGTAACGGTTCGCATGCCTCCTCCTATTAAAATCATACTTGATCATATTATCCGATGATTCGGTCTGTCAACATCTTTTCGTCATGTGTTTCGGAGAGGATCTATTCATGGATTGATGCGCTGCCCGGTTTGCCTGTCGAAAAGATGCAGCTTCCGGGAAGGTACTGAAACGGGGATGATCTCGTGTTTGCGGAAATGGCAGACATCCGGAAGCCGTGCCGTCAAGAGGGTCTCTTCGGTTCCGAAATGGCCGTGGACCAGGGTGTCGGCGCCCAGAACCTCCACGTACTCCACCTTCAGCCGGATCGCGGCGTCGCTATCCGGAACCAGGCTCAGGTGCTCCGGGCGGATTCCGAGGGTCACTTCCCGGCCCCCGTTTGCCTGCACCCGGTCCTGCAGCCGGAGCGGGTCGGTCCCGGCGATTTCGATCGACTGTCCGGCGGTTGACTCGATCAGGCATCGCAGTCCCGGCCGGCGCCTTGCGCCGACGGATGGGAATCACCTTCACCACCCAGCAGAAACCGTTCCAGCGCGTCGTCGGACAAGTAGCTCAACTCGAAGAGCGCCCCGAACGGGTCGCCGGGGATTCCAAAGTAGGTCGCGAAGGCGGGCTCGGTCTTCATGCCGGACATGCGGAGCTTC
>QZKK01000172.1 GCA_003599475.1 Desulfobacteraceae bacterium | reverse complement strand
GATCTCCATGGGGCGGCCCAATACATGGTCGGTCACCCGGACGGAGAGGGTATCCCCGTCGATTCGAACCTGCGGTTTATCCTCCCGCGAATACCGGATAAAGACCACCCCCGCCTGACGCGCCGCCTTGTAGAGCGATTCGCGTTCCCCATAGGTCCGGATGTCCCGGTAGAGGATGTAGACGTTTGCATCCGGCCGGCGGCGTTTCAGTTCAAGCGCAGAAATCATCGAATGCGTGCAGCAGACCCGCGAGCAGTAGGGCCGGTCGGGCTGCCTCGAACCGACGCACTGGATGAAAACGGCGGAGGAGACCTCCTCCAAGCCTTCCCCTTCGATCAGTTTCCGATCGAATTCCTGCCCGGTAACGATTCTCGGATCTTTCCCGTAACCGTGTTCGTCCGGCACGAGCTCGCTGCCTCCGGTGGCGATGACGGCGATTCCGTGCTCGACCTTCTCCTCGGAGCCGTTCGATGAAAGCGTCGTCTTGAAATTTCCGACGAAACCCTCGACCGCCGACAGCTCGGTTTTCAGATGCAGATGGATGCGCTCGTTCGATTCGACTTCACGGATCAGTGCCGCCAGTTGATCCTGGATGTTTTCACCGTCTGCCGTGTGGTAGAGATGAAGCGCCTGCCCCCCGAGGCAGGAGGCTTTTTCCACCAGGTGGGTCTCATACCCCTGGAGGGCAAGACTCTTGGCTGCGGTCATGCCCGAGATCCCGCCTCCCACCACCAGTGCGCTCGGGTTCATGTTGAGCTCGGCCTCTTTCAGCGGCTCCATCAAGGCGACCTTTGAAACGGCCATGCGGACCAGATCCTTTGCCTTTCGGGTGGCAAGCTCCGGATTGTTCCGGTGGACCCAGGAGTTCTGATTCCGGATGTTGGCCATTTCAAACAGGTATTTATTCAACCCGGCATTGAGAAGAGTCTCCTGGAAAAGCGGTTCATGGGTCTTCGGCGTACAGGCGGCCACCACCACCCGGTTGAGTCTCTCTTTCCGGATAATGGCGGCCATGGTCTCCTGGGTGTCCTGCGAACAGGAATAGAGATTGTCGGAGACATACTCCACATACGGAAGACTCGCGGCATAGTCTCTTACGGCAGGCACATCCACGACCCCTGCGATATTGATCCCGCAGCGGCAGACAAAAACCCCGATCCGGGGCCGCTCGCCCCGGACATCGGCCTGGGGGATCGTTTCCTTGGTCTTGACGGCGGTAAACCTTGCCGGAGAAAGCAGCTCGCCCGCGGCCGCGGCCGCAGCACTGGAGTCCACCACCGACTGGGGAATGTCCTTGGGGCCTTGAAAGCTCCCGCAGACAAAAAAACCCTCCTTCGATGTTTCGACCGGCTTAAAACTCCCGGTCTTGCAGAAATTTCCTTCAGTGAGCGAGATTCCCAGTTTTTTTGCCATTTCCACGGTCTCCGGGGCGATCTCGAGGCCTATGGAAAGCACCACCATATCGAAGACCTCGGTTACCTTCTCACCGCTTTCGGTAACGTACCGCAGGGAAAGATCGCCGCTTTCCGGAACCGGATCGACGGTGTGCACACGGCTGCGGATGAAGCGAACGCCTTCTTTTTCCCTTGCCTTGTCATAGAAGCGCTCGAATTCCTTTCCGTGGGTTCGCATGTCCATGAAAAAAACCGCGCAGTCCAGATTCTCCCCGGCATGCTCCTTGGCGATGACCGCTTCTTTAATGGCGTACATGCAGCAGACTGACGAGCAGTAGGAATGATCGCACCGGTTCAGGTCTCTTGAACCTACGCACTGCAGCCAGGCGACTTTCTTCGGCTCCCTGTGGTCCGAAGGGCGCACCAGGTGTCCGCTGGTGGGGCCCGAGGCCGAAAGGATCCGCTCCATCTCCATGGAGGTGATCACGTTCGGATGACTGGCGTAATTGTACGACTGGAATTTTGAAGGATCGAAAGGGGCAAACCCGGGTGCCAGGATGACGGCTCCGACATCGAGCTCGACGATTTCATCCTGCTGGGTGTGATCGATGGCGCCGACGCCGCAGAACTCGGCGCATATCTTGCACCCGCCGGTTTTGAAATGGACGCATACGCTCCGGTCGATGGCCGGGGTGTTGGGGACAGCCTGCGCATAAGGAACATAGACGGGCTTTCGCCCTTTCAGCCCCATGTCGTACTCGGAAGGAATGGGTTTGACCGCATGTCGGGCGATATCCTCCAGCTTGATATGCCCGGTGGGGCAAACCGAAACGCAAGCCCCGCACCCCATGCAGAACTCGGTCTGAATGTGAAAAGGAGTATCCACCTTCATTTCCGTGCCGCGACCCGTCAGTGCGATGGCTGCGTTTCCCATCCTCTCACAGATTCGGGTGCAGAGGCCGCAGAGAATGCAGTCGTCGTTTTCCTTCCGGAATCGAGGCTCCCGGATCCCGTATTTTTCTGCAAGATTTTTGAGAAGAGGCACCTCCGGACAGCGCGCCAGAAGCAATTCCACAAGCAGCTTGCGGCCTTTGTGAACCGCCTCTGTGTCTGTTTTAACCTCCATCCCCTCCCAAATGGGGTAGTTGCAGGATGTCACGAACCGGGTCCTGCGACCATCGAAGACCTCTACGGTGCACAGCCGGCACATCCCTGCCGGCTCCAGCGCCTTGTGGTGGCAGAGGGTGGGGATCTCCACGCCATATTTCTCGGCGACTTGCAGGATATACTGGCCGTTTTCCCCTTGAACGGTTTGGCCGTTGAGCTTGAATGTGATCATTGGTTCTTTTCCTCGATGCTAACGTATCGCAACAGCGTCAAACTTGCAGCCCTCGTAGCAGATGCCGCATTTGATGCATTTTTCCTGATCGATCCGATGAACCTTTTTCTTCTCCCCCGACACCGCCTCCTGCGGGCACTTGCGGAAGCAGACCTGGCATCCGGTACAGGCCTCCGGGTCGATCTCGTAATGGAACAGCGGTTTGCAGACTCCGGACGGACATTTTTTCTCCCGGATATGTTTTTCGTATTCGTCCCGGAAGTAGAGAATCGTCGTCAGAACGGGGTTCGGCGCCGATGTCCCCAGTCCGCATAGGGAAAACTTCTGAATCGTGCTCCCCATTTCCTCGAGCAGCTCGATGTCCCCTTCTTGGCCCCTCCCCTCGCAGATATTGTTCAAAGTATCCAGCATCCGCTTGATCCCTTCGCGGCAAGGAGTGCACTGTCCGCAGGATTCTTCTTTCAGAAAATCCAGGAAGTACCTGGCCACATCCACCATGCAGGTATCCTGGTCCATCACGATCATGCCCCCGGAGCCCATGATGGAGCCGACCTTCGCGAGTTCGTCGAAATCGACCGATAAATCGATAAAGCGCTCCGGAATGCAGCCGCCGGAGGGCCCCCCCGTCTGGACCGCTTTGAATTTTTTCTTGTTTGGAATGCCGCCGCCGACATCGAAAATGATGTTTCGCAGAGAGGTCCCCATCGGGACTTCCACCAGTCCCGTGTTCTTCACCTTACCCACAAGGCTGAAGACCTTGGTCCCTTTGCTGTATTTCGTCCCCATGCCGGAGTACCATTCGGGGCCTTTCAGCATGATGACTGGCACATTGGCATAGGTCTCGACATTGTTGAGATTGGACGGACCATCTCTGAATCCTTTTTCCACCGTATGGACATACTTGGCCCTGGGCCTTCCGACATTCCCCTGAAGTGAGGCCATCAGGGCTGTGGATTCGCCGCAGACAAATGCACCGGCGCCGGTCGAGATTTTAACACGGAAGCTGAAGCCGGAGCCGGCGATGTTCTCGCCCAACAGCCCGATCTCCTCGGCTTGCCGGATGGCGTGGATCAGGCGTTTTACAGCCAACGGGTACTCGTTGCGCACGTAGATGAAGCCTTCTGCGGATCCGATGGCATATGCAGCGATCAGCATGCCCTCGAGTACGCTGTGGGGGTCTCCTTCGAGCACGCTTCGATCCATATACGCACCCGGGTCGCCCTCGTCGGCGTTACAAATTACGTATCTTTCTCCCTCATGTTTGCGGCAACTCTCCCATTTGATTCCTGTAGGAAATCCGCCGCCGCCGCGGCCCCTGAGGCCGGATTTCTTGATCGAAGCGATGACCTCATTCGGCCGCATCTCTTCCAATGCGCGAAAAAAGCCGAAATAGCCGCCCCTTGCGACATATTCCTCGATACAATCCGGATCGATGTATCCGCAGTTCCGCAAAGCGATTTTGACTTGGGGGGTATAAAATGGAACCTCCTCCAGAAAAGGGATTCCCTTGAGAGGTTTCACGCCTTCAAGCGGGTTATCGATATTCTCCTCGATAATCGATCGAGGATCTCGCACCTGCCCTAAAATCAGCTTCCGATCGTACCTCTCCTCGATGTAATCGTTAATGACGCTGTCGATCTTATCCTGTGTGACCTGTTTGTATAGGATCCTTGGTTTGTGTGAACATAGGATTTCCACCAGAGGCTCTTCCTCGCAGAATCCGATGCATCCGGTCTGGCGGACTTGAATCGAGGGGTGTTCTTTAAGCGCCGTTTCAAAGGCTGCCCTGCCCCCGGCAGCAATCCCGCATGAAGCCATCCCCACATTCACCTTCACATTCTCCGGAAAGTATATTTTCTTGCGGCATTCTGCACCGATTTTTTCTATATCTTTGACGGACTGAATTTTCATGCCTTTGCCTCTTATTTCCCCCCTATTCATATTTGCCAAGGATCTTCACCGTTTCATCCGGAGACAACCGCCCATGCACATCTTCATTGATCTTGACCACAGGTCCGAGGCTGCAACATCCGATACAGCGCACCGATTCGAGCGTAAAACGCCGATCCTCGGTAGTCTGACCATCCTGGATGTGCAGGTTCTCACGGATGCGTTCATGCACTCGGTTCGCCCCCCTCACATGGCATGCGGTCCCCGTGCAGACCGTAATCAGATTCCGGCCCCTTGGCTCTAGGCTGAAGGTTGCATAAAAAGTGGCGATTCCGTAAATTCGGCTCAGAGGAATTTCGATCTTCTCGGAAAGGTATGAAAGGCACGGCCCCGGAAGGTAACCGTAGCGCCTCTGAACGGCCTGCATCATCATGATCAGGTTCTCTTTGTCATTGCCGAATTCCTCGAGGATTCGGTCCAGCTCGTGGGGGTCCATCTCTTCGGCTTTCCCGGTTCGATGCGCTCGGTCCATGTCTTCATCCACCAAATCGATTTCATTCTTGACGTTCATATGGATCAACCTGTTTTTGTTTTTTTCTTCTCGAATCTTCTATAAGATCGATTTCTCCTCGACTGCCGCCGAGAGCTAGCCGGCAACAGATCGGAGCCTATCCCAAGCATAGAAGTTTAACCCCGTGCGATTTGCGTCACCGGGCAGTTTTCAACGCATGCACCGCAGCCGGTACACAGATCCTCTTTGATGGAGCGGGCTTTTTTCCGGATCTTGACCTTGAAATTCCCGGGTGAGCCCTCCACCGATTCCAGATCCGCATAAGTGATGAGCTCGATATTCATGTGCCGGCCGACCTCGACCAGCTTGGGCGAGATGATTCACATCGCGCAATCGTTTGTGGGAAAGGTCTTATCGAGCTGGGACATCACCCCGCCGATGGAAGGAGATTTTTCCAGAAGATACACATAGTATCCCGAGTTGGCCAAATCGATAGCCGATTGCATACCGGCGATACCGCCGCCGACAACCAAGACAGAGCCAAGAATTTTTTCGCTCATATTCACTCCTTGGGCAGAAAGATAAAACCTGAAATAAATCGAAAAAGTCCCCCCAAAAACAAAAAGGGTTAAGTATACCTAATCTTTTTTGAAAGTCAATGAATTTATTGGGCCTTAAGATCATGGAGGGTCATAGAAATCGGGCTGGGAAATCGGGCTGGAGCTTTCTTCGGAAGCGTAATCGAATGACATGAATCGGTTTGCTGCTTTGCGGGAACAGTCGAAAAACTCCCGGCCGGAAAGCCGGCCGGGAGTCGCCCATGAGGGATGCTTCAGGCGGCAAGCAGGAAGGCTTTTTCCGTCACCTTCCGGATCTCATCCGGAGTAAACGGCTTTGCCAGGTAATCGAATGCACCGAGCCTTGTGGACTCGACAGCCGTTTCGATGCTGGCATAGCCAGTCACGATAATCACTTTGGCGGCCGGGTTCCTGTCGCGGATGGCCTGCAGAAGCTCCAATCCTTTCACTCCCGGCATCCTGAGATCGAGAAGCACGATCTTGTAAGGCCGTTCCTGGATCTTCTCCATTGCCTCGGCTCTGGATACGGCCTGATCTACCTGCAAGTTGTTTTTCTGTAGGATTTTCCGGATGTTGTTGTTGACCGCCACTTCATCGTCGATGACAAGGATGTCGGCAGAAGCCTCCGCTGCCGTATTCAGATCGGGAATTGCCCGCATGCCTGTCTCCTCCGCGGACAAGCGCATCTGTTCCTTGAGCTCGGCATACGGCCGGACGACGAAATCCTCGCGGAAAAGATTCCGCACATACTCCGGTCCGGCAGCGGCTTCCACCTCCCGGTAATCGAAAGGCTGGTCGATGCCGATGAGTGTCGCCGCATCGACTCCTTTCTCCTTTCCGGCCCCCTTGGTCTTTTGGGCCTTTTTCTGGGGGCATTCCCCGCTCTTTGTGCCCGCCTTGCAGGTGGCACCCAGTTTCTTGAAGATGTCGCAGACCATGGTCCCGACTTCGCAAAATCCGGCCGGAGGTACGGAGGCGGTGATTTCAACGGCGGGCATATCGGATCGGGTCAGATGCAGGGAATAGGCTTCTCCTGCGGCACCCGCCACTTCCTGGCTGTCGAAGGGCATGTCGGTATCGATGATTTCCCTTCTTTTGGCCGTGAGGGGTGCGGATGCACCTTTCTTGAGCTCTTCGTAGGGAACGAAGCTGACCCCTTCATGATGTAGATTGCGGACGTACTCGGGACCGGTGACGGAAACAACCTCATCGTAATTGAACGGCTGATCGATGCCGATGAGCCCTATGAAATCGGTCCCTTTCTCCTTCCCGGCCCCCTTGGTCTTTTTTGCCTTTTTCTGAGGGCATTCCCCGCTCTTTGTGCCCGCCTTGCAGGTGGCGCCCAGTTTCTTGAAAATGTCGCAGACCATGACGCCCACCTCGCAAAAATTCGCGAGGGGCTCCGGCATCTTTACCTCGACAACCGGCATATCCGAAGGACCCAGCCTCTTTGCGTAGTCTTCCCCGGTATATTGCGCCACCTCCCCGGTTTTAAACGGGATATCGATATCGATGACATCGACGGCCTCCCTTTCAGCCTGGCTTGTCGGCGCTTCCTTGATTTCTCCGGCCATGGCCTTCCCGATCGTTTTTCTGAGCTCCTCCGGTGTAAAAGGCTTGGCGATGTAGTCCAGAGCGCCCAACCGGATGGCCTTTACGGCAGTTTCGGTAGAGGCATAAGCGGTCATCATGACGGCCTTTGTCTGCGGCCACTCCTTTTTGACGCGCTTGAGAAGTTCGATCCCGTTTTCCCCCGGCATGACGATATCGGAGAGCATCAGCGCAAAATGACCTCCGGCCATTTTCTCCAGGGCCTCCCGGGCGCTCAACGCGTGAGTGACCTCGAAATTGTTCTTGGAGAGGATTTTTTTGATGTTCCGACAGATCCGTTCCTCATCGTCGACGACAATGATCTTTGCCGTTGTTTCCATTTCCACCCTCCTTCAAGATTCCCGTTTGAGGTTTCAAAAGCCAGAGGCTGTAAGCAGTCCATGATTCTTTCTGAATAAGGTTTTAGCACCTTCTGTGCCATGTGCCGAGATTCAGTATAAGTGTATGATTAATTTATGGAAATACGATTTTCAGATCTTCTGCCGGCAGGCTTGTGTATAAAATAAGAATGCAGCGGAAGGGATCGGAGGGGGATCTTTTTCGTGTTCGCAAGCCAGGCAGGGCTATCGTTCCGGGAAAGGAGACGATCCGAAGCGCACAAGGGCAGAAGAGTATATAAAATCTATACAGTGTATGTTTATGCCATCGATAGCGCACAAAGCATAGAGCATGCGGCACGGCGTAGGGAGGAAGGTGCAAATCTCTCCTGTCTAACCTCTGACTTCCGACCTCTGACTTCCGACCTCTGACTTCCGACCTCTGACTTCTGACTTCTGACCTCTGACTTCTGACTTCCGACCTCTGCCTACGAGGGGGGATTTCCCTTCTGGAGCGTAATCCCGTATTTTTTCATCAGATGGTGGAAATTGCTCCTCTGCAGACCCACGGACTGCGCCGCCCGGGTCACATTCCAATCGTTTTCGGCCAGCGCCTTCAATACAAAGCTCTTCTCGACTCTGCAGATCGCCTTTCGACGGATCTCTTTCTTTGCCCTTTTGAGCTCCGCGTTTGTCGCCGGCATATCTTTCTCCGGCTGTTCCGGTTCCTGGCCCTCCGCCAAAAGCGGCAGGTCCTGCAGCGAGAGAATCTCTCTTTCACACAGGATCGCCGCTCTTTCGATGGTATTTTTCAACTGCCGGACGTTTCCGGGCCAATCGTATTCGAGCATTCGGTTTGCGGCCTCGCGGTCGATTCCCGATATCTTCTTGCTCAGCTTATGATTGAATTGATTTAAGAAATGATAGGCGATGGGCAGGATGTCCGACTTCCGGTCCCTCAGCGGGGGAAGCAGAATCGGGTAGACATAAATGCGATAATAGAAATCCTCCCGGAAGGTGCCGCCGGCCACCAGCTCCTTCAGATTTTTATTGGTCGCAAGGATCAGGCGAATGTCAACGCTTACCGGTGCGGTACCGCCCAGGGGTAAAAACTCCCGGGTCTCCAGAAAACGCAGGAGCTTTCCCTGCACCTCCAGGCTGATATTGCTGATTTCATCCAGAAACACGGTTCCGTGATCGGCTGATCGAAAGATGCCCGCCTTGTCCCTGTCGGCTCCGGTAAAGGCTCCCCTGGTATGCCCGAACAGTTCGCTTTCCAGCAGATTCGCCGAAAGGGTTCCGCAGTCCACGGCAAAGAAAACCCCGGTGCGGCGCGTGCTGTTTGCGTGCACGGCCCGGGCGACCAATTCTTTGCCCGTCCCGCTTTCTCCGTAGACGAGAACCGTGGAATCGGTCGGCGCCACTTTCTGGATCATCGAAACGACCTGTTTTATCTTTGGACTGCTGCCGATCAACTGGTGGGAAACGGGTTTCCGGCTTCGAAGCTGCTGCTGCAGTTCTCGATTCTGGAGGCGGACTTCTCTCTCGGCGGCGGCCTGACCCACGATCGCCCGGAGCTCATCCGGGGTAAAAGGTTTGGGCAGATAATCGATTGCCCCCAGCTTCATGACTTCCACGGCTGAAGAGACGCTGGCATAGCCGGTCATTACGATCACCAGGGTTTCAGGGTAGGCCTCCTTCACCCTTCGCAGGACTTCCATGCCTCCCAGGCGGCTCATTTTCAGATCCGTAATGAGGATATCGTACGGATTGAGGTCCATCATTTCCAAGGCATCATGGCCGCTGAGCGCATAGTCAACCGTATAGTCTATCTTGGCCAGTATCTTCGTGCAGGACAGGCAAATATTCATTTCGTCGTCGACAACGAGGATGCGGGGGAGATTATCCTGAGGCATCTTTTTTTTCCCATGCGACCGGCAGGGCAATTTGAAACGATGTTCCGAAGCCGATTCTGCTGTAAACCGAGATGTCTCCATCGTGCTGCTCGATGATTCCGTGGGTGACGGCCAAGCCCAACCCCGAGCCGGTTTCCTTGGTCGTAAAAAACGGATCGAAGATTTTGCCGAGCTCGTCCTCGCTCATTCCCTTGCCGGTATCGCTTACGGTGACCGAAACAATTCCCTGGTCCGGGTGATAGGCTGTAGAAATCGATATGGAACCACCGGGGGAGGTGGCTTCGATGGCATTGATCACCAGGTTGATCACCGCCTGTTGGATTTGGCCTTTGTCCAGATACAGCCTCGGGAGATCCTCCGCCAGTTTACAGGTCAGCGCCAGGTCCGTAAAAGCCGCCTGTTTTCTGGTCAGAACGAGGCTTTCCTGCACGATTTCGTTGATGTCGCATTCACGTTTGGTCGGAGTTGTCTGGCGGGCGAAATCCAGCAGGCTGGTGACGATCTTGCGGCAGCGCAGGGCCTCCTTGGTGATGGTTTCCAGCTCCGGATAGATCGGATTGTCCGGTTGGATATCCTCCTGGATCAGCATGGCGGTCGTGAGAATGGTGGTCAGGGGATTGTTGACCTCGTGGGCGACTCCCGCCGACAGGCGGCCGATGGAGGCAAGCTTTTCCTGCTGCATCATGGACTTCTGCAAGTTGATCTCTTTGGTGATGTCTCTGGATATCTCCACGGCGCCGATGACTTCCCCCTCTTCGAAGAGCGGGTAAGTGGAAATGGAATAATAAATCTCCTTTTTATCCTTGTCCAGGTGGACGTGTGTCATCTGAGAGGGTTTTCGGGTCTCCAGCGTCTGGATCAGCGGGCAGGGGTGATCATCCCCTGAACAGGGAAGCTTCTGGTGATGCGTGATTTCGTAGCAAAGGCCCCCGATCACCTGATCCCGGGGGAGTCCGATTTTACTCAACAGATTGTCATTGATATCCACAATCCTGTGATCGTAGGCAATGACCATGACGTCTTCCTGGATCAGTTCGTTGATAAAGGTCTTGTAGATTGCACGCGTCTCCTGGAGCTCCTGGTGTGTCTTTTTCTGCAGGGTGGAAAGACGGGAGATCTCCCAGAAAAGCTTGACGGTGGTCGTCGAGATCGCCCGAACGGTATTCTTTTTCTTCCTCAGGATATCGTTGTAGATATCCATGCTGCCCGTCAACTCGATGATCAGATCGATGTCGTCTCTCTTGAAAAAATCGTTGTAGTCATCGGTGACAAAAAGCCCCATCTCTTTGGCCTTGGTGATGCCGGGGGCATCGGCCCTCAGATCGCATACGGCAACCATCTTCGGATTGACTTCTTCGAATTGATGGCGTTCGATCACCTCGATCAGACGCTTGCAGCGGGTGCCCCCGCCGACCACGGCAATGTTCAGGTTCAAGCCGTTCGATCCCCCCGTCGGTCCCATTGAACTTATCCTCCGAAAGACTAATATGAAACTACAAAGTGTTCAGTGTTCAGCGTTCAGTGTTCAGCGTTCTTCTCTCAGTTTCTGATTCGATCAAACTGGCCAACACGGCCGGCGGCAGGCCTGCCGTCCTACCGCCGGTGTCCAGTCTAAGCGGTTCGGTCCGAGCGGTTCGGCCTCCACATTGATTCGCCGCTCAGTATCGTATAAAGAACCTGAAAAATCAACGGATTATTCGAGATCTAACCGGTTGGATAGAAAAGCGGTGAAAGGCACTTGGGCGGAGATAGAAGGGAGTTCAAGGTCGAGCGTGCGGCAGAGTCCGCGGCCCCGGTGCGGATCTTCGGGGCCGATTCTCGATCCTGAGGACCTTTCCGCGTTACCCTCGCGTCATCGGACTTCCGCACTTCGGACATTTTTGCTGATAGCAGGGTACGCCCATTTGATGAGGTGTTTTTTCACCGCAAGACGTGCAGATACAGGAGCCGCCCGCTCCGGCTCCGGGCCCTCCGCCCTGCCCCCTTCCTCTACCTCCTGCACTTCCCTGACCCTTGCCGCCTCTTGCTCCGCCGCCTTTTCCGGCCCCCTGGCCTTGTCCTCTCGGGCCTGTTCCATCTCCTCTTGGCATCGATTTGCCTCCTTTTTATAATACCTCGATTGAGCCGAAGCGCGACCGAGGTCTATCGCGGCTCTCAATGAGCCGCCTCACCCGGAGCAGGGAGCTCCGATCATTTCAGCATCGTTAGCCGCTTTGCCCCTTTGATCTGTCTGAAATTTGCCCCCTGGCTGACGCACCGGAGCACGGTTTCGGCATCGGTCACCTTCGTTCCGCAGAGAGCGTCCACCCCATAATCGAAAAAAACGGGAGAAAGCGGGACCGTATCCCCGAGCAGGATCACATAAGCCTCGGAATCGCAGAGTTCGAGCAGATGCTCCAGGGAGTGGTTCGTCAAAGCGGTTCCCGTAATGGCGACCACGTTGGCCTGGGGGATGAGCCGATCGGCATTCGCTTCATCGAAGTCGCCTCTCCTTGGGTTTTTTTCGATCACCCAGAGATCCTTTGCTTTTTCGGAAACCCTGCCTACGAAAGGGAAATGACCGACGATCGCCACCCGCCTGCCCGCCCCCTTTTTGAGGATGAGTTCTTCTGCATTGAGCTCCATGCAGGACCGATCATCGACCGTAAGGAACGAATTGATTGCAGCCATTCCAATGGCTGCCTCGAGAATGCTTTCCGAAAAGGCCATGCGGGCGAGCTCTTCCGGATCCTTTTCCAGCAGAAAGCCGGGTTCCCCTACCAGTGGCGGGTCCTGCCGGAGGGCATCCCGCGGCAGGGTGGCCGCAAGCCCGCAGCATCTGCTCACGACGGCGGTATGGAAGATTCCCTGACGGATGTCCATTACCGGGGCGAAAAGATCAAGGGTTGAAATCAGATCCTCAAGCAGCTTCATTGACAGATTCCCAACTTTTCGGAAACATTTCCCCACAGCGTTCTGACCGCAGCCGATCCTTCCGACCGGCCGTCATACTCGAAAATCGTCCGGCCCTGGACCATGGCCCTGGTAAAAACGGGGTCAAACGGGATGCGACCCATGATCGAAATACCCTTTTGCCTCGCAAAGTTTTCGATGGCCTCCCCCTGGCCCGGGTTCAGATCGAACTTGTTCACACAAACCATCGCAGGGATCTTGAAGAATGCAGCGAGATCCGAGACCCGTTCCATGTCGTGGCGGCCGGAAACCGTGGGTTCTGAAACGATCAAAACCGCCGTCGCCCCCCCGATGGATGCAATCACCGGGCACCCGATTCCCGGCGGACCGTCGGTCAGCAGGAGATTGAGATTGTTTTTTTCGGCAAGCCTTTTCCCCTCCCGACGGATCAGGGAGACCAATTTGCCCGAGTTTTCTTCCGCGATTCCGAGGCTCGCATGGGCCATGGG
>QZKK01000167.1 GCA_003599475.1 Desulfobacteraceae bacterium | reverse complement strand
TAAACACCCGCCGATGCCGCTGTCAAGATCCTTTACCGGCGAAAGAAAAAATCCCGGCAGATGGTTCGATCTGCCGGGATTTATCCTGATTTATCTCGGTTATGATCTCGGGAGGGGATGTGCTATTCCGATGGATGACAGCCCGCGCAGCTGATGGGACCGGTTTTGGACATTTTTGTTTCTTTATCGGTTAATCTCAATTTCTTCTCCGCCTCGAGATTTGCCTGCCGGATTTCTTTGTGGCAGCCGATACAGTTTTGGTGAAAGGCATTTTTAAAATACCGGATGGAAAGCTTCTTGAAATCTTTGTCCGAACTTTTCGGCGCTTCGACCAGATCGTGGCAAGAGGCGGTGGTGCAGTTCTGAATCGGGTTTTCGTAATCCCAGGTATGATGGCAGCTCCTGCAGCTGAAATCGAAGTGCCGGGAGTGAGGGAAGTCCACAGAAGCCCTTTTCGCCGTTGCGGCTTTCGGCGGGATTACCTGAAAGGATCCCATCGGGATGCAGACGTCCTCTGCGGCCTCGGTGCTCGACACCGTCCAGCTAAGTCCAAGTACCAGAATGATGGTCAAAATGCAGGCAACTCGAAAGTTATGCATCCTCATCCCCTTTCAAAAGAATTCTTGATTGCTATAGTACGATTTTTAAAAACTTTCAAACGGGATAAAGCAAAGGGTACTCTTTTCTCAAAGATTCCGTTCTTTGTCAATATCCTCGGATGCATTTGGATGCACTTGTCGTCGCTTTCAACTCGCTTTCAACTTGACCTTCGGCTTGGATTGCAGTAACAGCCACAAACTTGCTGTTATAAAAGGATACTCGGTTTCATGCGGTGCTATCGCGGGAAGGGATCTGATGAACGAACGAAGCGCTTTTTTTTATGGATGGATCATCGTCGGAATGGCCGCCGTCACGATGACGCTTGTTTACGGAGTAAGACACTCCTTTTCTGTTTTTTTCCCTTCCATTTTGAATCAGTTTGGATGGAGCCGCGGCAGCACGGCCATCATGCTGTCGATCCATATTTTTGCATACGGCGCTCTGGCACCGATTGCCGGGATGCTTGGGGACCGTTGGCGCCCCAGGGTCCTGATGCCAATTGGAATCATCATTCTCGGGTCCGCTGCAGCAGCCTGCGGACTCGCCAATGAGCTCTGGCATTTCTATCTCATCTTCGGCATCTGCGCTCCGCTGGGACTTTGCTTTTGCGGCTGGCCCCTGCTTGCCCCCGCATTGAGCAACTGGTTTTCCACCCGAAAGGGGCTCGCTCTGGGAATCGGAAATCTCGGAGGGGGGCTCAGTTTCGCATACGGGATCTTTGTCGAGCACGCCATATCGGAATTCGGGTGGCGTCTCGCTTATGTCGCCGTCGGGGGATCCTTGATTGCAATCCTGCTGCCGCTCTCGCTGCTGGTTTTCCGGTACCACCCGGCTGAAAAGGGATTGGAACCTTATGGCGGAGACAGCTTTTCGCGCAGATCGCCGGGCGGCATTCCGCAGCCTCATGCCGAGGACCCGGGGTGGACCTTGCGGGAGGCAATGAGAACATATCAGTTCTGGCTGCTGATTCTGTCCCAGTTTTTCTTTTGGGGGATCGGCTGCTATCTGATACTGGCCCACCAGGTCAAATTCGCCGAAGATGCAGGCTTCAGCGGAATGTTTGCAGCCTCGATTTTTGCACTCTACGGAATTCTTATGGCAGTCGGTCAGGTTTCTTCCGCCGTTTCGGATTGGATCGGAAGAGAGCGGACTGTCATCCTTGCCGGAATTCTCACCGTCATCGCTTTGATTTCGCTGGTAAGTGTAACCGATCCTTCGCACTCCTGGCTTCTCTATGTTTATGCAATCGGCTTCGGGCTGGGCTCAGGCCTCTTTTCTCCGACCATTTTTGTCGGAGCCGCCGATATCTTCCATGGACCCCAATTCGGTGTCATCAGCGGCTTCATCTTGACGGGGATGGGGGTCGGCGGAGCCATCGGGCCGTGGCTGGGTGGCTACATCTTCGATATCACTGGCACGTATCGGATCGCCTTCTGGTTTTCCATCCTCTGTATCGTATTATCGTGCATCGCCTTCCTGATCGTTGCCCCTAAAAACGCCGATGCAATCAATCGTAAACGGTCCGCAGCCAGGTGCGCTACACTTTCCGCCAAGCTTTATCATTGACACCCCAGATGGCTTTTATCTATATAGTTTTTAATCGATCAAAACTCGATTTTATAGAAACCCGATGTGATTGAATATGCATGAATCCGGTTCGTAATGGCGGAGGGCTCAATGAAAGTGTTGATCCTGGGTGGAACGGGCGTCATCAGTAGAGCCGTTGTCAAGCTCCTGCTGAAAGAAAACCATCGAGTCGTGCTCTTCAACAGGGGGAAAAACCCCTATTCCTTCGGTTCGGATGTCGAGCATATTTCCGGGGACCGGCTGGACCGGGAATTTTTTCGGAATCGCCTGCGGAAGGAAAGATTCGATGCCGTAATCGATATGATCTGTTTCAACAAAGATGATGCGCGATCGACGCTTGAAACGTTCAGGGACAATGCCGGACATATCGTCATCTGCTCAAGCATTGCCGCATACAAGCGACCTTACCGGTCCGTTCCAACGGTTGAAGAGGCTGAACGGCTTTGGGACAACCCGGAATTCCCCTACGCCTATAACAAAGCGGAAGCAGAAAGATTCGTCTCAGGGATTCTCAAGAAAGAAAAGCTCCCCGTCACCCTGATCAGACCTTCGCTGACTTACGGTGAAGGTGCTGTCAATATCGGCGTGCTTCGGCAGAATTACGGCATCGTCCACCGCATCCGCAAAGGAAAGCCGCTGGTGATGTTCGGAGATGGCTGCACGTCCTGGAGCTGGACCTTTGCTCCGGATCTGGCCAAGGCATTCGTCGGTGTTCTGGGGAATGAAAAGACCTTCGGACAGGCTTACCACGCGGCAAGCGAAGAAAGACGCATCTGGGAGGATCTCTACCTCGAATTCGGAAGGCTGGTGGGAAAAGAGCCTGAAATCGTGCACATCCCTTCCGAGCTCCTCTACATGGCGGCACCGGATCTCTGCAATCACCTCTATTTCGAAAAAACCCATACCGGTTTGCTTGACAGCACCAAAATCAAGCAGGTTGTTCCAGGGTTTACGGCGGACATTTCCCTCCGCGATGGGCTGCAGTCGATTCTAACCTGGTGGGAAAGGGATACCCCCCCGATCGATCCTGAAAAGGATGAATTGGAAGATCGGCTTGTCAGTATCTACAACCACTGGGCGGACCAGATGAAAAACCTCTACAGCCGGTGAGGCTCATCCGCCGTCAAGAGGAGGAAAAAGACTCACCCGCTCCCCCCCTGACAACCTCGACTGGAGGTTTCCCTTCACCCCGTCGATAAAGATGAGATTGATTTCGTATTCAGGAATTTCCAGAATGCCTGCAAGCCGCCGGATGTCCGTTCCTTCTGGAACGGCGAAATGCCCGGGAGAATCCGGCTGGAAGCGCTTGAGGGTGGCAAGAAGCTCCAGTTGTATGTGGATGTTGTTCATCGTGTGTCCCTGAAAAGCGAGTGTTCAGTGGTTCAGCGTTCAGAGTTCAGTAATCCGGTTGAGCCAGAAATCACTGAACCCCTGAACACTCAAGAGGCTTCCGGCAGCCACTCCAATCCGAGATCGATGAGCTTCGCCCTCCGGGGCCTTCCGGCTTCATCCCAGCCCGACATCTCGTAGTAGAGCCGGATCGCTTTTTTCAGATCTTCCGGCGCGATTCGCTTTCCCTTGGATGGACCTGCGGGAAGCGGCTCGTGGAGGCGTCGAAACAGACGGTCGTCATCGGGACCGAAACCCTCACGGTTGTTGAAGACCCGCATCAATACCTGCGAACGTTCGGTTGCCCGGAGCAGTTCGTACATATTGGTCTCCCAGCCGGTGACGGCGCGAACGGCTTCCTCGAGTTTTTCATACTTGAGGGCAAGAACCGGCGCGGCGACGAAGTTGCAGATGCCAAGCATGTTGTTCAGGCTCCAGGCTAACTGCCCCTGCCTGAAGAATCGAACCTTCGCGTCATCGAGCGCTTCCGGAACCGGAGGATCCAGTACCCCCAGCGGTTTGATAAAGCCCACCCCGTCCCCCACGAAAGATCCGTCATGGGGGGTTTCCACATGATCGGCTCCTGTGGGAGAAAGAGCGTAGCTGAGCCCGACTCCGGTTTTCCCCCTGGGATCATGCATCGGAATCTCCTGCCCCTTGATCGTGAACGCAAAGCGATCGCTCCCTTTGCCGATCTTCTCGGAGGCGCGTTTGACCCCCTGCGCCAGGATCTCTCCGATTCCTTCCCGCCTGTTGATTTTTTCAACAAGCTGGAGCATCCCTTCCGTATCCCCGAAGACGACTTTGCGGCCGTCCATATCGGCATCGGTGAGGATTCCTTCCTCAGCGCATTCCATGGCAAAAGCGATGGTCGCACCGGTGCCGATGGAATCCAGCCCGTAACGGTTGCAGAGCTCGCTGGCTTTGGCGACCGCCCCAAGATCGTCGATGCCGCAAAGCGAGCCGAAGGCGGCAAGCGTTTCATATTCCGGGCCTCCATACCGCGCGTCGATGTCATAGGGACTTTTCATCTCGACAACCCGCTTGCACCCGACGGCGCAGCGGTAACAGGTACCGGAACGCTTCAGAATCTTCTCCATGCCCGGCACACCGATCTTCTCGGCGCCTTCGAAGACACCCTCTTTGAAATTGCGGGTGGGAAGGATGCCGGCGTTGTTGAGACCCATAACGAACATGGGAGTTCCGAATTTGCTGTAGTTGGTATTCGGGTGATGCGATTTGATCTGTTTGCTGTGCCAGGAAACCAGTTCCTTGACCTTTTCAGGATCGGCAAATGCCATGTTTTTCGCCTCCCCGCGGCAGGCGATCGCCTTGAGGTTTTTCGATCCCATCACGGCACCCATGCCGGTCCGGCCGTTGGCGTGGGCCAGTTCGTTCATCACATTTGAAAACAGCACCATCCGCTCTCCGGCCGGCCCGATGGAGGCGATCCTGGCCTTGGGTTCTCCGAGTTCTTCGCGGATCCTGTCGAGGGTATCTCCGTTTTCGAGCCCCCAGACGGCTGCAGCGTCTCGAATCTCCACTTTCCCCTCGTTGATCCAGAGATAGACCGGATTCGGGGCTTTTCCTCTCATGACAATGGCATCATAGCCGGAAAATTTCATTTCCGGCCCGAAGTATCCGCCGGCTTCGGTCTCGGCAAAGCCTCCGGTGAGAGGAGATTTTGCGGAAATCGTATACCGGCTGAATCCGGACAGCGGGGCGCCGGTAACGACCGAGAGTGCGAAGATGAGAATGTTTTCCGGGCCCAAGGGATCGGTGCCCGGTTTCAGTTCGTTGAGCAGATAATAGGCTGCAAGGCCGCCGCCGCCGAAATAGGTTCGATAGAAGTTTTCGGGCGGTTCTTCGACTTTGAAGCTCAACTGGTTCAAATTTACATGCAAAACTTTGCCATTGTATCCGTATGGCATGAAGATCCTCCTCTCCTGAGAGGTGATAAGTTAAACTGCCTTTTATTGCGAGTTGCGGGCTGCGATCCAGCGGATAGCTGCCAAGAAGCGAAGCGCAAGATCATCTGCCTTGAAATCGGATCCGCAGATTTTCAAGCCGCAATTCGATCGGTTCCCTGGATCGGATCCGCCCAGAGATCGGATCCGATCTGATGATTTCGTAGCGAATCAACGGGTTTCTGTCAAGAGGAAAGGTACTCGGAGCTCATCCGAGCGAATGGTTCACCGCCTCCCCGGCCGTTCAGGGTTATCCGGAAGAGCGAGAGCACTTGACTTTAAGCGATGACCTTGAACGTTAAACCTGGAACGTCGAACCTGGAACGGATTCTTTTGGATCAGACGCCCGCCGGCATGATCCCGATTTCCACCTTGACATTGGATACGCCCGATACCTGTCTGACGACGCGGATGAGCTTATTCTTTTCTTCCTCCGAATAAGTGGTGCCGTTCAAGTGCACGACTCCCTTTTCGGGAACCTCGATGCTGAATAGGTAAGGATTGATGTCGGTCTCCAGTATTGCCGCTTCCACTCTTTTTTTCAGAGACAACCGTTCCATGCCCCCCACAGCGGTCAGACTGCATTCACTGAGAGCCTCGGAACCGGCGGTATCGACAATCAGCTTGGCGGCGGCTTCGATGCCGAGTTTTTCGGTGTTGATGATCAGATCGTAGAGCGAGGGATCGTTCCAGTCCATGTGGAAGGCATAGCGGAAGAAGCCGCTCTGTTCGTTATCTGTTTTCGCGACCAGCTTTTCAGCCGCTTCACGGCTCATCCCTTTTGTCTCCATGATGTATCGGATGCGGGAGGAGCCGGTTGAATGGATGTAAACATGGAATGCACAATCGAAAACTCTGAGCAGCCACTGGCTTCCGTGCCCTAGGATGACCCCTTGTCCTTCCTGTGCCACTTTGTAGACGACCGATTCCATGATGCTCAGGTACGACTCCGGTTTCCTGCTCAACAGACGATCGAAAAACCACGGGGCTTTTTCATCCAGGCTTTTCAGATCCTCCAGGGGAATGCCCATATCGATTGCAGTGTGCTGAAGCTTCAAATCATCATAGAGCTCCACTTTCAATGCCTCTGCAACTTTGGCTGCGATCACCCCGCCGCCCGACCCGATGCTTCGCGAAATGGTAATGAGTGGCATCTGTTCTTCCTTTCTTTTTCGGCAATGTTTATCGAACGTTTATTCATGTTTATCTGTGGAATCGCTTAGGTAAAGACATGTCTCCGGTCGCTGCAAATTTCCCTTCACGGTGAAATTTCACCGCTCAAGATAACAGTTGTTGACAGCTCAAAATGCCGTAGGTATGTACCTTTTTCATAGTATTGTGGGGATATTTCAGAGAAAGTCAAGGAGGAGTCGTCATGAAATACCGAAGTCAGGACATCTTGAAACCCCCGGAGTGGTCCATGACCCGTTCCCTTTACAAGGCAATGGGGTACAGCGATTTCGATCTGGAAAGACCCTTGATCGGAATCGCCAATTCCTGGAATCGCGTCGTCCCGGGGCACTACAACCTTCAACATATATCGGAATACGTCAAACAGGGGATCTTCCAGAACGGCGGTACCCCCGTGGAGTTCGGCGTCATCGCCGCCTGCGACGGAATCGCCCAAGGCCACCAGGGCATGCACTATATCCTGCCGACGCGGGACCTTATCGCAAACGATATCGAGATGATGATCCAGGCCCACCGGCTGGATGCGGTCGTGCTGCTGGGCTCCTGCGACAAGATCGTCCCGGGGATGCTGATGGCGGCAGCCCGGCTGGATCTCCCGGCCATCCTCGTCGTGGGCGGTCCAATGGAGGGCGGTTGCGAATTCGACAATCGCGCCGCCGACGCGACGTCTCTTGCAGAAGCGCTGGGCATGCTGAAGTCGGGGAAAATCGATCCCGGGACCTTCCGGAAACTGGAAAATTGTGCGACCCCCACCTGCGGGTCCTGCTCATTTTTGGGCACCGCCAACAGCATGTGCTGTGTGGCGGAAGCGCTCGGGTTGAGTCTACCGGGATCGGCCGCCATACCGGCCACGCATGCAGATCGTCTGCGGGCGGCGCAGGAATCCGGAAGAAGAATCGTGGAGATGACAAAAAACGGTATTACGGCGCGTCGCATCATCAACCGGAAATCGATTGAAAACGCCATTCGCGTCAGTACGGCGGTTGGTGGGTCGACAAATGTCGCGCTCCATCTTCCGGCGATTGCCTATGAAGCGGAATGCGACATTTCAATGGATCTTTTCGAAGAGCTTTGCCGGACGACCCCCCATATCGCCCGGATGAACCCGGCAGCCGCACCGAATGTCTGCGACTTCCACTTTGCAGGAGGGATTCCTGCGGTGATGAAAGAGATTCTTCCCCTGCTCCATGGAGACGCCCTGACGGTCTCGGGAAAGACCGTCGCCGAAAACGTCGAATCGTCTGAAATCATCGACAGCGGGATCATCAAAACCATGTCGGACCCCTGGAGCCGGCAGGGAGGGCTTGCCGTTCTGCGGGGAAATTTAGCGCCGGATTCCGCCGTGACCAAACCGGCTGCCATTAAACCCGAGATGCACGATTTTACCGGATCCGCCCGGTGCTTCGACTCGGAGGAGGCGGCAAACGAAGCGATTATGGACGGCCGGGTTCAGGAAGGGGAAGTGGTGGTCATTCGATATGAAGGGCCCAAGGGCGGACCGGGAATGCGGGAGATGTTCAAAGCCATGAAAATGCTTTACGGCAGGGGGCTTGCCCTCAAAACCGCTTTGATTACGGATGGACGGTTCTCCGGAACAAACAACGGGTGTTTTGTCGGACACATCTCTCCGGAAGCGGCCGAAGGCGGTCCTCTTGCGGCTGTAAGGGACGGCGACATCATCCGGATCGACATCCCCAACCGCAGACTGCACCTGGAGGTATCGGACGCCGAGATTCGAAACCGCATGGCCGCCTGGAAACGGCCGGAGCCGAAGTTCAAGAAAGGGTACCTCGCCCTCTACGCACGGCTGGCCGAATCCGCCGACAAAGGGGCAATCATCCGGAACCGGTATTAAAAGCAGATCACAAGTACACAAATATCAACTTACAAACAATATTCAATATTCAACTGCCAA
This sequence comes from Desulfobacteraceae bacterium, assembly GCA_003599475.1. Next base: position 4,369 of record QZKK01000167.1, on the reverse strand, counting down.
TATTCAAACGAACTGTCTATTTTGTTTTCTTTTGGATTTTTAATTTGATTATTGTTTGGAATTTGGTGCTTGATGCTTGGAATTTACTCAGGAGGTTTTATGAAGCTTGAAGGTCGCGTGGCCGTCATTACCGGAAGTGCACGGGGGATCGGAAAGCGGATGGCCGAAAAGTTGGCTGTACAGGGCGCTGCAATCGTCATCAGCGATCTCGATGGGGCGGGGGCGAAGGATACAGCCGATGCCATTGCATCCGCGCATGGGGGAAAGACTTTGCATCTTGCCTGCGACGTGCGGAAGCCGGAGGATATCGGGACGCTGATGCAGGCCGCTCTGGACAGGTTCGGAAGGATCGATATCCTGGTAAACAACGCGGGGATATGCCCGATCACCCCGGTGGAAGAGATCACGCTCGAAGAATGGAACCGGGTCCTGTCTGTCAATCTGACCGGGGTTTTTTTCTGCTGCCAGACGATCGCACCGATCATGAAGCGGCAGCGCCGGGGGAAAATTCTAAACCTTGCCTCCATCGCCGGAAAGGTGGGCGGGGTTGCCGCCGGGGCTCATTATTCCGCATCCAAGGCAGGGGTGATCTGCCTGACCAAGGTTTTTGCAAAGCTTCTGGGGCCTTTCGGAGTAAACGTCAATGCCGTCGCACCCGGGCCGGTCGATACGGTCATGATCCGGGATTTTTCTCCGGAGGCCCGAGAAATCCTTGTCAACCAGTGCCCGCTCGGACGAATTGCCGATACCGATGATATCGCCGATGCGGGCGTATTTCTGCTTTCAGACGCGGCCAAGCATATCACCGGAGAGACGCTGAACATCAATGGCGGGCTGCTGATGGATTGATCGTCGATTCAACCTTTCCGAATAGGTGCTGCCATGAAACTATGCCAGGAGTGCGGCCAGCCTCTGGCTGAAGCAATCGGCATGTGCCCTTCATGCGGCAGTGCGGTTGTCGAGGGGCGCCGGTACATCGACGACTACCGGATCGTAACCGTTCTGCACGAGGGGTATGCCAGCTTCCTCTGCCAGGCCGTCCGGGAGCGGACCGGTGAAAGGGTCATGATCCGCCTGTTCACCCCCCGGTCCGGAGTGGATGAAAGGATTGCCGGGCGCCTCCGGAGGGAATTGGAAGAGCTCAAGAATCTGCCTTCCGAAGGTTTCGTTCGACATCATGCCATCCGGAGATCGGAAGACGGACTCTGGTATCGAATCAGCGAATGGGTGGATGCACTCAACTGGGGAGAGCTCATTCGCTCCGGGCGCCTGAGGGACAATCGGACCACCTTCAAGCTTTTTTCCAAAATAGCCGCAAGACTTCAAGTGCTGCATGAATCCGGGCACATCATCCCTCACCTGATTTTGGACGACATCATGGTGGTGGAGGAGTCGGACGGGAACCTCGACGTCAAAATCGACTACAAGTTCTCGCGCTTCTTCGACCCCAAGCTCGATCGGCCCGGCCCGATGTTGAAACACCTGCTGGACTGCCATCCGGATATCCTCCAACGGAATCCCCTGGATCAAAGAAGCGATATTTGGTCTCTGGGAAAGATCTTTGTGGAACTGCTCGCTTCCGATCTGGAGATCGCGGATCACCAACAGAAAGCAGAGGATCTTCCCCTGCCCGAAAACCTGAAAATCCTGGTCAAGACCATGCTTTCAGACGATCCCGGGCTTCGTCCTTCTTCCATGAAAGAGGTGGCGGAGGTATTTGGAAGCGTTACAGACCAGGAGATCGAGGACGCAAGAAAAACGGGGGAGCGGTTGGACTTTGCCTTCCACGGCGCTGTCCAGAGGATCCGGAAAAGACAGGCGGTGATCATCGCAGTGGTCGTGCTGTTCATCTTTTCCGCGATTACGCTGTCCGTTTTCAGTATCAAGTTTCAAAAAAGAGGCGATTCGATCGTTTTGGAAGACTTTGCCAACCGGTACGCAGGTTCCGTCGCATTTGTTCTGGTGGATTACTGGCTGAAGGAGGATAAGACATATGTTTTCCGCAACCGATCGGAGGGGACGGCGTTTTTAATCGACAAGGACGGATACCTGCTCACAAACCGGCACGTGGCATGCCCCTGGTTGGAGGATGCCGCAATGCAAATGGCGGTCCTGCAGCTCAAGGCTGAGAACCGTTTCCCTCAATTCGGATATCGGATCTTTCTTTGGTTTGAAGGGGAAAAGGCCTTCAACCGGTCTGCAGGGCTGATCGAGAGCCCGGATTTATCCGATGCCTATTTCCTGGATACGGCTTTCCGGTCCGATGGAACACCCGGATTGACGATTGCCGGAGTGGCCAAAGCCCCGACGCAAATCCGTCACCTGGTTTCCTCGCCGCTTAGAGATGATTTCGCCGTTCTAAAGATCGAAAAGGTACCGAACAGACTCATTCCGCTGCCTCTTTCCGAGCGGTTGGATCCGTTGAAGATTCCGAAGCTTTCTCCAGTGATCGCACTCGGCTTTCCGCTGGGCAGCCGGACCCAGCAGGAGATTATCAATGTCAGCGTAGCCAGGGGGGATGTCCGGCGCTCCTTCCCGAATCTCATCCAGATCGATGCCTCCATTTACAGCGGAAACAGCGGCGGCCCCGTCATCGACATCCGCGGCAGGGTAATCGGAATCGTCTCCGGGGTCGCAACGGACCGGGCTCAGGGGATGCTGCCGTTTGCCACCCCGCTATGGAACCTGGGGATGGTCCTTCCGATTACAAAGGCGGAGGTTTTCATCAGGGAGATCAAGGCTGGCCAGGTCAAATGGAATGCGGTGATCGACCTGTCGGTGGAAGATAAGCTCAAAAAGATCTTCGATCCGGCGAATCGAACCCGCTGGGCGGAAGCCGCTGCAGCGGCAGACGAGGCATTGTCCGCAAGCTTCGATCCGCAGTTGGTCATGGCCGCCGGGATGATGCATTTTTTGGCCGAAGACCGCAGCGGCGCCGGAGAGTTTTTCGAAAAATCCCTCTCCATGGAACCGGAAAACAGCACTGCGAAATTCATGCTGTTTCTCATCGATTGGCTGAACGGAACCTTTTCCGGCAGCCGGCATTATACGGAGCTGAAGGCCCTGGACTGGCGCTCGCCGGCCGAGCTTTACGGATACCTCGTCAATGTGCTGGCAGGAACTGTAGATGCCGCGTCCGCCTTGGAAGGCTGGGAGACGGAAGCGGAAAAAAACTGGTTGTTCTATGTTCTGGGTTTGGTTCAGGACAGGGATGGAAACCGGGAGGAAGCCGAAAAATTGCTGAAAGACGCTGTCCTTGCGGGAGAACCCCAAACCTGGCCGTATTATCTTTCCCGCGCCCGGTTGGACCGGCTGCAGCAGCAGCAATTGACGGCCCTGAAAGCCGATGCGCGATGGGCCGGCTATCAAAAATCGATTGAAGCCTTTACGGCCGATCTCGAGCGGATGTCTGCCGGAAACCGGGAGCGAAAGGAGCTTTTGGATCGATTGAATGCTCCGCTCCAAAGCGATGGCAGTGCACTGGAGGAAAAGATCGAAGCACTGGAGAAAATCATCGAGGCCGCTCCCGAAAATGGAGACGCCTATGTCAGCCTGGTTTTTTACAGTGCGAGCACGGAGAATTGGGAAGGGGCGCTCAAATACGCACGCGGGTTCCTGAAAAGAAAGGGGCGCGAGAGCGCCCGGCGCTTGAAAGTGGGGCTTTTCGAGCCGCTCATCCTCAATAAGATGGGGAAAAAGTCTGAAGGGGAAAAGCAGTTGGCGATATTTCTCGGTCTGACTCGGGATTCCTGGTATCGCGGGCTCGGGGAAGGTTTTCTCGGGAAAAGGGCGCTGGAAACTCTCGGAGACGACTCAATCAGCCGTCCGGAAGATGTCCTCACGCTGTATTCGGCCGCCGGCTTCTGGGCGGAGGGGAGGGGGGAGAACGAAAAGGCCGTCGAATATTACAAAAAAGCGTTGGAATCGTTTCTCGATGCCTGGGTGGAGTTCGATTTCGTCAAAGAGCGCATCAACCGGCTCAGGAGAATTTTAGATCGATGATTTTAGATTTTAGATTTGAAGCGAACCAATCGAGTGCCATATTCAATGATTCCTTCATGCTCAATCTGAAATCTAAAATCTGAAATCTAAAATGGGCAGAGGGGTAAGAATCTTATGGACCAAAAATTTTCGTTCGGAAACGATCCGGCAAAAATCCAAAGATATCGCGACTTCTGGAACCTCGATCACGTGAAGAGGCCCATGGTTGGCTTTTCCTTCGTGGGCTGGTTTCCGCTCAAATATTTTTCCACCAGCTCGAAATGGAAGGTAAACGACCGTATCGGGCCGGAAAGGATCGATCCTTCCGAGTGGATTTCCGACCAGGAGCGCCTTTTGACCGAAGGGGAAAAAATCAGATCGGAAGAGC